>JACMRP010000040.1 GCA_014376325.1 Pseudobdellovibrionaceae bacterium | reverse complement strand
GCGACCAGCAGTAAAAGCCTTTACGATTTGAAGGTTCAATTTCTGGGCAAAAGCGGAAGCCTCACCGAAATCATGAAAGAAATGGTCCATCTTCCAAAAGAAGAAAAGCCACTCTTCGGCAAAAAAGTAAACGAAGTTAAAAGTTTATTAGAGCTTATCTATGCTGAAGCAGAAGAGACGCTTAAAAAATCGGAAATCGAAACGCAAATGGCAGGCGAAGAGCTCGACCTGACGTTGCCGAGTTACGCGCGGCCAGCGGGCAGTCAGCATCCGATTTATAAAGTCATCGAAGATATTTTTACGATCATGTCGCGCGTGGGATACAGCATCCGCACGGGGCCGATGATTGAAAAAGATTATTACAATTTTGAAGCCCTGAACATTCCGGCAGATCATCCCGCCCGGGACATGCAAGATACATTTTTTATCGATCAGACGCACGTGTTGCGAACGCACACGAGCCCGATTCAGATTCATTCGCTGGAAAGCGAAAAGCCGCCATTAAGAATCATTGGCACCGGGCCCGTGTTCCGGAATGATAGCGACGTTTCGCATTTGCCAAATTTCCATCAGATTGAAGGCATGTGTATCGATCGCAAAGTTTCCATGGCAGATCTGAAAGGCACCATTAGCTTTTTCGTGCGGGAATTTTTTGGGCCGGGATTAAAAACCCGTTTCCGTCCAAGCTTTTTTCCGTTTACGGAACCTTCTGCGGAAGTGGATTGTTCGTGCCCCATCTGCAAGGGCAAGGGTTGTGGAATGTGCAAACAAACCGGTTGGATTGAAATCGGCGGATGCGGTTTGATCAATCCGAAAGTGTTTCATAACGCCAAGATCGCTTATCCGGAATGGCAAGGTTTTGCATTTGGTTTCGGAATCGAGCGTATGGGAATTATAAAATACGGCATTGATGATATTCGGTTGTTTCCTGAAAATGATGTTCGCTTCGTAAGGCAGTTTTTACCATGAAGATCAGTTTAAAATGGCTTCAAGATTTCGTCGATATAAATGATTACATGAACAAGCCGAATGAGCTTGGTGACTTGCTCACGCGCGCGGGGTTAGAGGTCGAAGAGACCATCAACCGCGCGAAGGACTTCGATCACGTTGTCGTCGGCTTGATTCTGGAAAAAGACAAACATCCAAATTCGGATAAGTTATCGCTTTGCCGCGTGACCACGGGCGAAGGCGTCGTGCACCAGATCGTGTGCGGAGCGCAGAATCACAAAGCCAACGACCGTGTGATCGTGGCTTTGCCGGGCGCGGTTCTGCCCGGAAACTTTGTGATTAAAAAGGCAAAAGTGCGCGATGTCGAAAGTGGCGGAATGCTCTGCTCCTACAAAGAGCTGGGCGTGACACCGCCAGCGGCGGACAACGGTGAAGGTATCGCGATCTTGCCCGACGATGCGCCGATCGGAAAACCGTACGCGGACTATGCCGGGTTGGACGATGTTATTTTTGAATTGAAGGTCACGCCCAACCGTGCGGACTGTTTGAGCCACTACGGACTTGCGCGCGAGATCGCCTGCGTTCTGGGCCGCGATCTGAAACCACTCCCGAGCAAGCTTGCTCCAAGTGCGGATTCTACGAAAAAGAAAATCTTTCTCGACGTCAAAAATCCCGAGATGTGTCCGCGCTATGCGGGCCGTTACGTTCAAGGAGTCAAAGTTCAGGCAAGTCCCCCATGGTTGCAAAAACGACTTGAAAGCGTCGGCATGAAGTCGATTAACAACGTCGTCGACGTCACGAACTACGTGATGATGGAACTCGGTCAGCCTCTGCACGCATTCGATGCGAAATTTTTAGAAGGCAATAAAGTTGTCGTGAGCTTAGCGTCTGCGGGAGAAAAATTTAAAACATTGGACGGCACCGAATTAAGCCTGAAGGGTTCGGAGCTGATGATCCGCGACGCCAACCGCGCAGTGGCGATGGCCGGTGTTGTCGGTGGTCAGAACTCCGGAGTTTCGGAAACGACCGCGGATATTTTCATCGAAGCCGCGTACTTTATGCCGATGTCGGTTCGCAAGGCTTCGCGCGCGCACGGGATCGAGACGGATTCTGCTTATCGATTCAGTCGCGGAGTGGATCCAGACGGAACTCTGCGGGCGATGGACCGAGCGGCCGATTTGATCGTGCAGGTTGCGGGTGGAACTGCTTACGGCGAACCTCATGATTTTTATCCGAACCCGGTTAAAAAAGCCCTCGTCGAAATCACCATCCAAACCGTGACGGACCGTTTGGGTTATCCCGCGGATGAAGCCAAATTTACGGATTACATGCGCAGACTCGGGTGCCAAGTGACCGGCGCCGGCGGAAAGTATTCGGTGCTCCCCCCGACGTTCCGATTCGATCTTGAGCAAGATATGGATTTGGTCGAAGAGTATGCAAGATTGAATGGCTACGAAAACATTCCGGAGACATTGCCGATTTTCTCAGAGACTCCCGCCATTCACGATAAGGGCTTCATGTTTAACATGAAGTTGTCGCAAATGTTGCGCGCCCAGGGTTTCTCGCAAGCTTTCAATTACGCTTTCGTGGGTGGTAAAACGCAGAAGAAATTCTTGGGTGGGGTCGAAGCTTTGACCGCTGCCGGGTTTACGGTCAGCGAAGAAGATATTAAAGTCATGAATCCGCTGAACGACGAAATGGACACGATGCGGAGCACGCTCGCGGTTGGATTGTTCAAGAACTTGAACGGCAATTTTCATCAAGGAAATCATTTTGGCCGATTGTACGAAATTGGTCCGTGTTTTTTCCGTGACGGAGCCGAGTACAAAGAAACCCCGCGCGTAGGCTTTGCGGCGTGGGGACACTCGACCCACTTGTGGAATCAGTCCCCAAATCATCCCTTGGTGTTTGAAGTCAAAGCCGCGATCGAATCGGTACTGAAGAATTTAAATATTTCGACTTACAGTTGGATCACTCCGCAAAATCGCGGAGAAGTGCCTAGTTTCTTGCATCGCGGACAATTTGCTCAACTGTTGGTTGAAGGAAAAAAGGTCGGATATCTCGGAACTTTGCACCCCGTTTTACTGGAAGAAAATAAAATCAGGGTGCCCGCCGCAATGGCAGAATTGGATTTGGAACAGTTGATGAAAGGTCAGCCTCGGCCGTCTCGCTTCGAAGGACTTTCGAAATTTCCGAGTGTCGAGCGCGATTTTGCCTTTGTAATGAGCAAAACCGTCAAAGTGGGAGACATCGTCAAAGAGATCCGTAAGTCGGGTGCAGGATTGTTAACTCAAGTCGACATCTTCGATGTTTACGAAGGCGACAAGCTGGAGCGCGGGCAGAAGTCCGTTGCTATCCGTCTCACGTTCCAGGATAAAAATGCCACGCTGCAAGATCAGCAGATCGTCGATGTGAGTGGTAAGATCGTTGAAAGTTTGAAAAAGCAATTTGCGTTAACTTTGAGATAAATTCTTGATTGTTTTCAAAGACTTGTTACGCTTTGATTAAGTTAGGTAGAACTGTAAGGAGTGGCTCTCTATGGCTGGACAAAATTTAGGCAAATCCACTGTGACCAAAGCGGACATCGTCGAGAAGGTATACCAAAAAATTGGTTTCTCGAAAAAGGAAGCTTCGGAATTGGTTGAGCTTGTCTTCAACACTCTGAAAGACGTTCTGCAAAACGGTGAAAAAGTAAAAATCTCGGGCTTTGGAAATTTCGTCGTGCGTGGCAAAAATGAACGTATTGGACGTAATCCGCAGACCGGGGATCAAATAACAATCAGTGCTCGCCACGTGCTCACGTTCCGCCCCAGCCAAGTGCTGAAGGCAATGCTCAACGGTGAAGAGTACGCTCACCTCAAGGATGACGAAGATGACGATGATGACAACTAGTCCTGAGATTGGCAAAGATTCTGAAGTTGAGATTGAGTTAGCCGATCACCACGCTGACACCGTCGAGCAGATCGACACGCCCGAAAATCCGATCATCGCGACCGAGCCGATATCTTTGCCGGCGGCACTTTGTGACGACAAGCTGCTCGAAGAAATCAATTCGATCCCGGACAAAATGGGTTTTAAAATCGGCGACGTCGCCGAAATGCTGAATATCAAACAATACGTTCTTAGATACTGGGAAACTGAATTTGATCTGCTGAAGCCTAAGAAAGCTTCCAATAATCAGCGCATGTACACGCGCAAAGATGTTGAGAACGCTTTTTTAATTCGTAAGCTTTTGCACCGCGATCGTTTTTCGATCGAAGGGGCTCGCAACGCTCTGAAAGAATTGAAGGCCCACGTCCGTAAAGAAAAAGATTATTC
>JACMRP010000261.1 GCA_014376325.1 Pseudobdellovibrionaceae bacterium | reverse complement strand
CTGAGCCTCTGCTCAAAACGAATCTTCGATTGCGGCTTAACCTCCACCAGGCAAATATCCCGGAGAGTCAGCGCCCCATCCATTTGTAACAACGGTATTTGCTGAAGAGCCAAATCGAGGGTGTTTCTTTTTGGGTGAATAAGCGCGATGACTTTTGCCATGAATCCTCCTCGGAGTATGTTGAAATTACAACGTTCGATTATCGCGAATGTGCCGCGCACACATGACCGATTGACGATAAGTTTGTGATTTTGGACAGGAAGATTAAATAAGTGGTTTTCAAAAACAGGGACATGGGAGCTCCATCTCGTTATTTCAAAACTCGGGAAACACGGAAGCCACGCGTAATTCTTCAATTTTATTTTTATTTCTCTTGCGGGTGTTTTTCGACCCTTTTGGTGTCGCTCTGATAACTGGGTGTTTAGAACCCGACTGCATATTTAGATACGATCAAATTCTTCTCTCAAAAACATGTGGCTTAACGTTTTTCAAGTGATCTCACGGATTGAGAAAAATCACTTTAATGTCATGACGGAGGAAACATGCACTCACAAAATCTTGAACTTGAAATCGAAGACTTCTCAAATTCCGAATTACTAAATAGCTTTGAAAATTGCGTACGTTCGGAACGCAAAATCACCTTACATAAATGAAGTCGATCGCCAACGCCAACGCCCGTTTGTAAGTTGGATGGGACTTGGCAGCGGTGTGCGAATTACGATGGATTTTCGCAAACGTTAACGATGGTATGCTCGGGAATAAATCTGCAAGTTCAGATCGAAAATTACAAAATTGCGGACTGCAAAGGCAAAGTCTACAGTGAAGACAAAATACTCGCGACGACATTGCTCGGAGCCGTCGGCGGGTCTAAAACACTCGCCGGTGCGACCGACATCGACGTCAAAATGAATCCGGATATTTTCTAGTGCGGAGCTGGCAAAGCGGCTTATTCCATTATTCAGTTTGCTAAAGATTGTCGAAAGCTACAGATCGCCACGCCATTCGCAAATTGCTTACCGTCCGCAAGACCGAAAACCCTCGAGGCAAATCCATTCACCAAAAACTAAAAGCGGAGAGGCCCTGCCTTCCCGCTGAATAAAAAAAGGAAGCATCGCTGCTTCCCTTTTTTCGTACTCAAATGTAATCTAAAAACTAAGCCAAAGCCGCCGCGTTCGCTGCCCGAATCAAATTCAGAGCAGAGCCCGCCTTGAACCAGTTCAGTTGTTCCGCGTTGTAGCTGTGCTTCAAGTCGATGGTCTCGGTTGTTCCGTCTTTGTGTTTTAATTCCATTTTCACAATTTTGCCCGGAGCCAAACCCTGAAGACCGATGATATTCACGTGATCTTCTTCACGAATCTTTTCGTAGTCTGAAGGAACCGCGAAGACCAAAGCCAACACACCCTGTTTTTTTAAGTTGGTCTCATGTATCCGCGCGAAAGACTTTGTCACGACCGCGGTGCAACCCAAGAACCGTGGCGACATCGCCGCGTGTTCCCGCGAAGAACCTTCCCCGTAATTTTCGTCCCCGATGATGACCCAACCGCGTTTAGCGGCTTGGTATTCCCGAGCGATCTTTGCGAATTCAGTTCCGACAGTTCCGGTCAGCTGGTTTTTACCTTTGCCGATTTCGCCAGTGTAAGCATTGTCTGCACCCAACAACATGTTGTTCGAGATGTTGTTTAAGTGACCACGGAATTTCAACCAAGGGCCACCTGGTGAAATGTGATCCGTCGTGCATTTGCCTTTTGCTTTCGCCAAAATCAACTGGTCAGTAAAGTCTTTACCATCCCATTTCGTAAACGGCGTCAGCAATTGCAAACGATCCGACGTCGGCGACACGGCGACCTTCGCTTCGCGCCCTTGTGGTTTTTGATAACCATCCGGATCCGCCACGAAACCTTTTGCCGGAAGCTCTGGAGCCTCTGGCGATTTCAATTTGATTTTGCCCTTTGGCGTGTCTAGTTCATCCGTCATCGGATTGAAATCCAAGCGTCCCGCAAGACCTAAAGCCATGACCAATTCTGGCGAACCGATAAATGCCAAAGTCTCGGGATTGGAGTCATTGCGTCCGCGGAAATTTCGATTGAAAGAAGTCACGATGGTGTTTTTTTCGCCCATCTTGATATCGTCGCGTTTCCATTGACCGATGCAAGGACCGCAAGCGTTCGCAAGAACCGTCGCGCCCACTTCGTTCAGTACCGCCATTTGTCCGTCACGCTCGATCGTGTTCTGGATTTGCGTAGAGCCCGGGCTGACCAAAAAAGGTTGTTTCATCTTTGCGCCGCTATCGATAGCCTGCTTCGCGACGAAGGCCGCGCGTCCGATATCTTCGTAAGAAGAATTCGTGCACGATCCAACAAGCGCCGAAGACAATTTCGTTGGCCAGCCTTTTTCTGCGGCCTCTTTCGCGATCGCCGAAATCGGACGAGCGATGTCCGGAGAATGCGGCCCCACCAAATGCGGCTCTAAAGTCGACAGATCGATTTCGTAAACTTCGTCAAAATATTTTTTAGGATCTATAGCGACTTCAGGATCGGCAACGAGCATATCACGGTGGGCATCAGCCACTTCACCAAGTTCTTTGCGTCCGGTTGAATTCAAATAATTTTTCATGCGGTCATCGTACGGAAACACCGAACAAGTCGCACCAAGCTCCGCGCCCATATTTGTAATGGTAGCTTTGCCGGTACAAGAAATGGAAGCCGTGCCTTCGCCGAAGTACTCAACGATTTTATCGGTGCCACCTTTCACGGTCAGCATTCCGCAAAGTTTTAAGATCACGTCTTTCGCGGAAGTCCAGCCGTGCATTTTACCTTTGAGGTGAACGCCAATCAGCTTTGGATTTTTAACTTCCCAAGTAAGTCCCGACATCACGTCCGAAGCATCGGATCCACCGACACCGACCGCGCACATT
>JACMRP010000039.1 GCA_014376325.1 Pseudobdellovibrionaceae bacterium | reverse complement strand
AAAAGAAGGGCGTACCTTTATTTGCCGCGGACTTGGATTTGGCCTTCTTTTTTGAAAGGGATTGTGAACATGGCTAGTTTGGCGTCGCCTTCGATGCGGTACTGGGCGGTTTTAGATGTCAGGAGGTCTTTAAGGTCGGAGAAGATTTTGGTGTATTCGATCGGCAAGGGGATTTCGACTTCGGCCGTTTTTTCCGCTGGGACCAGAACGGTTTTTTCGGTCTTCGCCTTCGTGATTTCTTTGCCGTTGATAAAGACCTTATAGGCGATCTCGTCGACCTTGATATCTACTTTATTTGGGTTTGCCACTTTGACTATAAACAGTAAGGTGACGCCGGTTAAGTTCGCGTCTCGAACTGAGACACGGTCCAAATCAATCTTCGGTTTCTCGACAAGTTTATTGAATAAACTCGCGCAGCCAGTTGTGAAAGCTAATGGAGCCGCGGCAATGAACATGAGGACGAGCAGTTTTTTCATAGGTGACCAATCTATCTACAATTTGGACAAGCGTAAAACAATTTGCGCAAGAAACGGGGCCAGTGCTTTTTTCTGTGCCTGAGAGCAAATTTACGAGGTTTATGGCTGTCCCGGTTCTTGCTCTACTACCTGGTTGAATAGGAGAATTTATGAAACAGGTTGGATTGTTAAGTCTTTTAGTATTGATGACTTTAGGTTCGTCTTTATCTCACGCGAAAAGCATTCAGCAAGAAATCGACGAAGAGTCTTCGATCGCGATGAAAGCCACCGGCACGAAGGCCTTTACTCGTGGTTCATTGATTCATCTAGTTCCTATCGGCGGAATGAATTTTTCTAACTTTAAGGGCGCGACCGGTAATTATTCTTTCTCGACCACGTCGGGATACGAAGCCGGAGTTGGTATCCTGATCGGTCGCGGAGATCTTCAATTCGAAACCGGATTGATGTACGCCGAGCGCGGATCGAAAGAGTCCTATAAATACAATTTTGAAAGCTGGGACATCACTTACCAGAATAAATATTTAGAAATTCCTGCAATGGCACGTTATAACGTGATCAATAATTCAGACCTTCGCATCTACGCCAAGGGCGGAATCGTGATGGGCGTATTACAAGGTTCAAAAGGAACTTTAGCAAACGTGCAGAATCCTAACATGGCGATGAACGGCGTTTATAACATGTACGGCGTAAACACTTACAACGGAAGTCTCGTGAACGACAATAACACCCGCAGCGCTTTCGCCTCAACAGATTTGCGTTGGGCTTTAGGTGTCGGCGGCCAAGTTCGCATGACTAGATCCCTTGCTTGGACCTTAGAAGGTGATTACCAGAACAGCACGAGCGAAATCAGCACATCACAGCCAAATGGCTACAACAGCTCGACCGGTTTCAACCTGACGATGGAAACTTACGGATTCCGCACCGGCTTAGTTTGGTCATTGTAGTTATTCGGATTGGCGAAATGGCGGGTGAAGACTCGCCATTCTTGAGAGCAAATTGAAAAATATAAACGAACTCAAATTCATTTTTGTATCCTGGGACTAGCTTTAAGTCTACACGCATTGTGAGGTTTTTTTATCAGTGTTGTAATGATGGGATGCGGATAAGATTGCTACTTTGGGTTTCGCTATTCTCGGGTCTGCTTTTTGAAATGCACAATAAGGGCGGCGGAATTCGTCAAGATTTCACTGTGCAGAATATGTTCATCCTGGCAACGTCGCTTCTGGGCTGTGTTTGCGCCTTCCTCCTCGTCGAATCATTTAGAAATCAAAAAGTCCACGCGGCCTGCGCTTTTATCTACGGAATTTTATTTTTTTACTTCTTTCGCGTGAACAACCCTTTTTCGTTCCCGATTGTCGCGAATAACTACGAACACCTTCAAGGTTTGTCGAGTTTTATGGTCGTTGCCAAAATGACTTACGCGACTTATTTCGCCTCGGACGTTTTTTGGACGCTGATCTTTGTGGGACTGCTTATGACGTTAGGTAGGCTAGATAAAATGAAAATTCCTGCTGGCAGAATGCAGGGATATTTTGCTGCGGGCTCCGTGGCTTTCATTTTATCTATTTCAGCGTTCACGACGGCTTCTTATGAGCCGTTTTCGGCATTCGGCCAATCCGTCAGAAATTACTACATCCCAGTTCACAATATTTTGCAGGCAAAAGCGCAAAATTTAAAATTGCTACCGGCGCTTAATTCGAAATCGCATTTTAAATTTGCAAAAAAACCAAACATTTTCTTGATTCTCATAGAATCATTTAATTCCCGATTTGTTAATCAGAAAAACGAAAACGGAGTCGAGTACCTTCCGTTTTTTAATGAGCTCACCCGCAAGCATCTGTATTTTTCTAATTACCATTCTAACTCGATCCAAACCGCGAAGGGGCATTTCGCGGCACTTTGCGGAATGATTCCGATGACTCGGGGAATTGAATTTCATGAAGGCAGCTGCCTCGACAAAAAATGCCTTGCGACCGTGCTTGGCGAAAGCGGATACAAGACCCTCTTTTATCAGGCAGATCCAAACTACAATTCAGACAATTCGCAGAACTTTATGAAAAATCACGGTTTTCAAGAAACCCCCGAACTCGTGAAAGATTGTAGCCAAGAAAAGTCAAAGTGCTACAGTTTCGGAATACGCGATCATTTGTTTTACGATCGCGTATTCGCGGATCTTCAGTCAACGGCCGATAAAACGGACGCGCCGCCGATCTTTGCGGCCATGGCGACGGTCTCGACCCACATGCCATTCAGCTTTCAGAGTGAGGAAGAGCGCCCAATCTACAAACGTCCAAAAAGCTTTAAAGAACAATACCTGAACACGATCCGTATGGCCGATGAATCACTGAAAGTTTTTATCGACAGATTCGAAAACAGCCCGTGGGCGGCTAATTCGGTTTTGATCATAACGGGAGATCACGCTTACCCGACTGGCGAGCACGGCTCGATCCACAATGACAGTTTTGCCTTTCAGGAAAATTTTGGCGTACCGCTGTTGATTTATGACCGGCGACAGGATTTAAAGTCACTTTACGAGTCGCGGGAAAGTGTCGCTGCATCTCATTTGAATTTGCCAATGACTATCGCAGATATCGCTCAGGTTGACGCGACGACGGATTGGTTTGCGCCGTCCCTGTTTGATGAATCTTCGCCAGGACCTATATATCTAGTACAGCCATATTCTGGTGGCTACCAAGCGACGATCGATTGGCCATACAAACATATTTATTCTGAATTCAGAGATCAGGATACTATTTATGATTTGCAGAACGATCCGCAGGAGCTAAATCCAATGACGGAATACCAAAATCCAGAGTTGTTCGGTAAAATGCGAACGGTCACTGCCCAAATTCATCGTCAGCAAGATATTTTTACTTGCACGCCTGATGATCTGAAGCTTTCTCTGAATAGGGGACCAGCGCAAGCCTTAGAAGCCGAGTAATTAAAAAGTTTATCATAACAACTAAATCTGAAATCTTTGAATATCCAGATAGTCAGGCACGGGCTTACCAAAGACACTTCCGACTAAAACTTTTGCGGCGTGGAAGCTTAAACCCATTCCGTGACCTCCGCAACCCGCCATTAAATAAACCCCATCGCGGCCGGTGTTCTGGCCATGTGCTTTGCCGATCATCATGTGATCATCGGGTGTAAATCCCATAATTCCTGACCACTGGTAAGCAACCTTTGCTGCAGCACCTTGGGTGAAGGTTTCACGCACAAACTTTAGCAATTCGGTCTGGATGATTTCGGTGGTTTGATCTTGTGCAGTGTTTTCAGTCGCCAAAGAATGATTCCGAAATCCGCCAATCAGTATATTTCCCGTCGGCAGCTGCCTAAAGTAACATAAGAATTTCGTCAGATAGCACGGTCCTCTCACGAATTTCGGCAAGGGTTCGGTAACCAGAATCTGCCCTCGCTGAGGTAAAATCAACTTCGCATATTCTTTGAGCACCATCGGCAAGTAAGCATTCAGCGTTAACATCACGTTGGGAGTTTCGAACGTCCCTTTGTCGGTTTT
>JACMRP010000260.1 GCA_014376325.1 Pseudobdellovibrionaceae bacterium | reverse complement strand
TTCGCCGCGACCCCGATCCAAAGTTTCTCTTACAATCCGCTGACTAAAGTATACACCGCCACCGTAAAAATCACGGATGACCTGACCGCGGGGATCGGCACAAACTGGGAAGAATCCGCAAGGCTCGAGCTCCGCAAACGAGTCTCGCAAAAGTGGATGCTGACGGCCTCATGGACCCCGAACGAAGCCGGCGACGTCGAAGAAAAGCTAGTCCTGCAATGGGAACAACGCTTCTAAGGGTGCCAGGTCCTGTTCCTGTATACGGAGCGGCATGCGCCGGCGGAAAATCGCCAGTCTTCGTCATCGAAACTTTGTGATTAAATTCTGGGAATCCGTGGTTAGTCGGTACCGGCATCCATGCCGGTACCGACCGAAGACGGCGACACCGCAGGTTCAGTGTTTCGTTAAATCTATGAGACCATCACGGTCCGTTAGATATTCTGTAACTAGACCGTAGGAATCAAAATGTGCGTGATCAATTCTGATTCAGGAGTCGTCGCGGGATCGTTTGCGTAGTCTTCGATGTAAAAATCATCGCGTTGCTGAATGCCTAAAGTCTTCACTAGCTCAAAAACTTTGCCTGTGGCTTGCGGTAATTGCGAATAAGATCCGGTCACAGCGAACGAAGCGTATTTTCCACCATTGTGTTGAATGTACGTCATTCCGTCCGGGAGATTTTTCGGCGCAGCCGCGATGCTGTGACCGGCGCGGTACGAAGGCGGGTTCGTCTTGTACAAACTCATGCCGCCAGTAATTTGATTATTTTCTGAAAGCTTTACTCTTACTTTGTGCAATTCTTGCCAGGCATTTTGCGCGTTCTCTTGGATCGGCCCAATTTTTTCGATGCACACCTAATGCATCAGCGGTCGCTGAACAGTTTGCGGCGTTTCGTTAAGTGGCATGGCTGGCTCCTTATTATGGGTAAATGATATCGGTTCGCGAAAGAAAATTTTGAATGTACTTATATTTAGGCGCGAAGACCGGCGATTTCATTTTCTTGATGATGTCGTGGTTAGCACCTTGTTTGGTGTCGATCACGTAAGTCGTGTTCAAGTTTTGGTCCATCAAATAGTAAGCTAAACTATCGGCGAAATCGTCCCAAGGATTGCTGCTCGCGTACGTGCTAAGGAATGCCGAGGCCTGAAGTCCCGCGAAAAATTCGGCGGTCTCGCTGGACGTGATGAACTGATCTTTGCACCAGTAGAAACAGAGTTGGTTGCGGTGGGCATAGTCGTTTTCCTTGGTCGGAATTTTATTTGTCTCCCAGGTGAGCGCCCCCCAACTGCCTTCTGCAAAGTTGCACTCTGGTTCGTCTTCGCCAGGGTTTTTACAATTGGACGTGGCATTCAGCTTATTTGCAAAATCGAAAATATGTCCGAATTCATGAGCCACGACGAAGTAAAGAAAATCACTCACGCCCGGATTTGAAACTGTGGTGATTTGTGGGAGTGACGGGGTGAGAGTGTAGCTGTCATTGATGCCGCCAAACGAGAGTTGTTCTTTCCACGAAGCCCATGTGCTGAGGTTCAGGGCTTCATCGAGCACGGACTTGCGAATTCCCATCAGTGCACCGATGGATTCTCCAGCAGGATTTTTAATTGTTCCGGCGTATGCGGTTCCCTCGAAAGATTTTTCGATAAACAAGTAATCGAGCGAACAAAACATTTTTTGAATGACCGGTGGTGAATGGTCGTAGAGTTGTTCGAAGTAAGTTGCGTAAGCGGCGCCGCCTTCTTCGCAAAAGCGTTTTGCAGGATCATGATCGGTGACCATCTTGTCGGTTAAGCAGACAACTTTCGCGATGTTCGCACGGCAGTCTTCCGGCTCAGCGGAAAAGCTTATTTTCTTAAAATTACGTTCGGTTTTAAATACGAAAAAATCTTCTGGGCCCTGATGGGACTTGCCAATTTGCCGGCTCAGCGCGGGAAGAGAGAATGCAAAAAGAAATATTGATAACACGTAGTTCATCGCTGACTCCTAGGAAGAATTTCGTCCGCGGAGTCAGCTTAAACAATGAGGGTTTTATGTCAACCCCGGTAGTCGCTGTTCGTTATACGTTAAAGCGGAAGAAGAGGACGTCGCCGTCTTTGACGATGTACTCTTTGCCTTCGACGCGCAGCTTGCCGGCGTCTTTAACGGCCTGTTCGCTTTTAAGCGCAAACAGATCTTCGCAGTGGTAAGTCTCTGCACGGATGAAGCCCTTTTCGAAATCCGTGTGGATAACAGCCGCCGCCTGCGGTGCTTTCGTTCCCGCACGAATCGTCCACGCACGCACTTCTTTGACGCCCGCGGTGAAATAAGTTTGCAGGCCGAGCAATTTGTACGCTTCGCGAATCAGGCGGTTTAAGCCAGGCTCGGTCGCGCCCATCGACGCTAAATACTCTTTTCGATCTTCCATCGGTAGCTGACCGATTTCTGCTTCCATCGCGGAACAAATCAAGATTGTATTGTTGCCTTCTTCGGCCGCGCGTTTTTCAACCGCTTTTGTCCAATCGTTACCGCCAGCGGCCATGTCCGTGTCCGAAACATTCATCGCGTAGAGCTGCGGTTTTGCCGTCAGTAAATGCATTTCCTTCAGGTAAGGCGTTTCGATATCCGAAATGGTGACCGAGCGGGCAGGCAGACCTTTGCTAAGTGCTTCGTAAACTTTTTTTGCAACTTCGTATTCCGTTTTGATTTTAATGTCGGTTGTCGACTTCGCCATTTTTTCAACGCGCTTCAAACGTTTTTCTGCAGAATCCAAATCCGCAAGCATCAGTTCGGTATTAATAATTTCCATGTCGCGGACAGGATCTATGCTGCCGGAAACGTGAATAATGTTTGGATCGTCGAAGCAGCGAACAACGTGCACGATGGCGTCTGTCGAGCGAATGTGGCTCAAAAATTGGTTGCCTAAACCCTCGCCTTGGCTTGCGCCTTTGACGATGCCCGCGATATCCACGAATTCCATGCTGGTGGGAACAATGCTTTGTGGTTTTACGAAATCGACGATGCGGTCCATGCGTGGATCCGGAACGCTGACCACGCCGACATTAGGATCAATCGTGCAGAAAGGGTAATTGGCGGCCTCCACTTTTGCGGAAGTCAGGGCATTGAACAAAGTGCTTTTGCCAACATTTGGAAGACCAACGATACCAACTTGTAATGCCATCAGGCGCTCCTGCGCAGGAGGTGGAGGCCCGGAGGGGCCGCAACTGAACTGCGCTGTAAAGGTTTCTTTTATATCCTAAGTATTGAACTTCGTCGAAGCTTTTTGGACGCCGTCGTTCAAGATGCTTTCGACCGCATCGCAGGCTTTGTTCAAGTAAGCCGGCAGAGCCTTAAACTGTTCTTCGGTAAACTTGTTAAGGACATAGTCGGCAACGGGGACGTTTGGATTTTCAGGACGGCCGACGCCCAAGCGCAATCGAATGTAATCCATGGAACCCAATAAACCAGTAATACTTTTGATTCCGTTATGACCACCGTGCCCGCGGTTTTTCTGAATCTTCATTTGCCCGAACGGCTGGTCGATTTCATCGTGGATCACGATTAGCTGGTCTTGTGGAATTTTATAAAATCCCAGGAGCGGCTGCACGGACTCTCCGGAAAGATTCATAAAGGTCTGAGGCTCGCAAAAAATCACGGGATGGGGGCCGATTTTGGTTTGGTAAATTTCGGCCTTGAATTGATTCTTTACCGGCAGATTGCCGAGACCCTTGACGTGATAGTCGACGGCCATAAAGCCAATGTTATGCCGAGTGAGCGCGTATTGATTGCCCGGGTTTCCGAGGCCGACGATTAACCACATACAGTAAGCCGCATAATAACTCTGTCTCCAGAAACACAAAAAGCGGCTTTAGGCCGCTTTTTGAGAAGGTTGAAGGAACCAATTATTTTTTAGTAGCTGCAGGTTTAGCACCCGCCGCTGGAGCCGCCGCCGCCTTCGGAGCCGCTGCGCCCGCTTTCGGAGCCGCTGCGCCTGCTGCTGGAGCTGCTGCGCCCGCTGCTGGTGCTGCTTCCGACGCTGTTGGAGCTGCTTCTTCTTCTTGAACCGTAACAACCGCGATGGTTTCTTCCGGACGAGAAAGAACTTTTGTGCCTTCAGGAATTGTTAAATCAGAAACGTGGAGTGCATCGCCAACGCCCATGTTTGAAACGTCTGCGGTGAAGAACTCAGGAATGTCAGTTGGTAAACATTCGATTTCGATCTGACGTTGAACAACTTGCAGCAAGCCGCCTTCAGCCAAACCAATTGGTTTACCTTCAAGACGGATTTCGACGCTAACGCGAACCATTTTCTTAAGGTCGAGAGCGAAGAAATCGACGTGAACTGGACGACGAGTCAAAGGGTGAACGTCGACAGATTTGATCAGAACCACTTTGCCAGCGGTGCCGTTAATAGAGCTTTTCAAATTGAAAAGAGCATTCTCGTAAGCGCGGGTGTTGTACTTAACGATGTCACGGATGTCGACGATAACGTTCACGTTGTCGATAGCTCCGTAAACAACTCCAGGAACTTTGTTAGCTAAACGGATAGCGCGGCTGTTGTGTTTGCCGGTCTCGCGCGGTTCCATGTTTAAATCGATTCTTTGTTTCATGATCTGTCCTTATGATTAGACCCATCTCCGATTGGATACTGGTCACTTGTTGCGTATATAAGGCCAACCTTCGGTTGGACAAGGCCGACCCAAGGCTGGGAAGCTGCGGGCTTCGCTCCGACGAAATTTAGTCGAAGAGCGAGCTCACAGAATCATTGCCGTGGATGCGTTTGATAGCTTCGGCCAACAAAGGCGCAATAGAAACCACTTCAAACTTTCCGGAGGCAATCGCCGCTTCCGATAACGGAATGG
>JACMRP010000259.1 GCA_014376325.1 Pseudobdellovibrionaceae bacterium | reverse complement strand
CATTGGACCTCACCGCTACCGTCGTTACTATTTTATGCGTTGACGGACATCATGATGATGGCTTCGCCCTTAACGACGATTTCGCCCGTCTGCTTTTTCGCGAGAGTTTCCACTGTAGCAATGCCTTTTTCTTTGCGCAGCCCGGTGATCGTGAGTTCGATCGTCACCGTATCGTCAATGAACACGGGATTTACGAACTTCAGATTCTGCGCGAGATAAACTCCGCCGCCGCCAATCTTCTCATTCAAGGTTCTTGAGATGAGTGCGCCAACGATCATTCCGTGAGCAATACGTCGACCAAATCGGGTCGACTTTGCGTATTCCTCATCCACGTGTATCGGATTAAAATCGCCAGACATTTCGGCAAACTGACGAACCATTTTGTCGGTCACTTGGATATCGAGATGAGCTTTAAATCCAACTATTCGGTCTGTAGGACGAGGAATCTCGTTCGGGGTCATTGGCGGGAACCTTTCTGTAAGTTGAAAACACCTAGTGAAGTGCAAAGTGGGGCGACAGGCAAGTCTTTGCCTGTCGCAAAAAGAACACTCTTGGTCATTTTCTTACTTAAAGAATATTTGCCGCAAGTTCCGCTAGCTCCGAACGCTCCCCTTTAGTCAAAGTGACGTGGGCAGCAATCGGGTGACCTTTGAAACGTTCGACGGCGTAAGTCAAACCACTGTTCGCTGAATCCACGTAAGGATTATCGATCTGATAAACGTCGCCCGTCAGGACGACCTTCGTGCCTTGACCGGCCCGAGTCACGATCGTCTTAATTTCGTGCGGAGTTAAATTCTGCGCTTCGTCGACAATCAGGTACTGTTTCGGAATGCTTCGACCGCGGATATAGGTTAACGGCTCGATGTTCAGCATCCCTTGATTGATTAATTCTTGGGCACGTCCCGACGCTTTTTTATCTGACCCCATCAAAAACTCCACGTTATCGAAAATCGGCTGCATCCATGGATTTAGCTTTTGCTCGATGTCGCCCGGAAGGTAACCGATGTCTTTGCCCATCGGAAAAATAGGCCGCGAAACCAGCAAGCGTTGGAATCGACCTTCATCCAAAGTTTTGAATAGTCCGACTGCGATCGCGAGCAAGGTCTTACCGGTACCGGCTTTACCTACCAAGGAAACAAAAAGGATTTCGTCATTCAGCAAACAGTCTAGCGCGAAAGATTGCTCGACGTTTCTTGCGTGAACGCCCCAAATACTGTCGGTCGGGGTAATCAACGGAACGATCGCTTGCTCGGCCATAGAGTATCTGCCAATGGCGGAATGATTCGGATTCGAAGAGTCCTTCATGATCACGTACTGATTCGCTTGAAGCTTAACCGTTGGAACAAGTTTTTTATCGCGGTAAAATTGGTCGATCTTCTCGGGCGTCAGCTCTAGCTCTAAGTAACCTTCGTACATGTCTTCTTGAGAGACGTCACTTGGCTCATAGTCACTCGCATAAATTCCGTAGACGTCCGCTTTGATCCGCAAGTTGATATCTTTGGTGATCAACTCAACTTTGATGCGCGGATGCTGTTTTTGCAGGGCCATCGCGGTGTTCAGGATTCTGTTGTCGGCTTTGACTTGATCGAATTCTGGCGGCATTCCGCCCAACATTAGATCCGTATTGATGTAAACCATGGTCTCGCTGTTATCGAGCTGCACGCCTTGTGCCAAGGAACCTTTCGCGCGAAGAACGTCTACGAAGCGGCTAAACTGACGAGCATTCCGTCCGTTTTCTCCCTGATCGCGTTTGAACTTATCAACTTCTTCAATCACGGAGATCGGGATGTGCACGTCCGCTTCACCAAAACGAAGAATCGCTTGGGAATCGAAAAGAATGACATTCGTATCAATGACAATTTTTCTGCGCTTGGATTTGCTCAACTTAAACCCTCCATGGATTTTGTGGGGCTCCCAAAATGGGAACAGGCCTTAAGTCTATTCGACCTGAAGGCCTGCACAAAGTCCATGGAAAATCTTGAACGAAAGGGATTAGGAAATATTTGAAACCTGAACATCGCCGCCATCTTTTTTCAGACTTGCACTGATGTTTTCGATAAATTTCACGAAATGATGAAGTGCAACATCGTTAACCGTGTCTTTGAGAAAATGACTTCCATGACGGATCACGCCTTCTTCTTCGATTAGGCGCGAGTTGCTGACGACAACCGTGAATGGGAAATAAGTTGTGTGGTTAAGGTACACTCGGACGGCCACTTCATCCCCATCATGAAACATGCCTTCACTCGGCTCGAGGTCAAAAGCAATTCCATTTTCAGAGATGTCGTAAAGCGCTACCTTCATAAGACCGCGCTCCGGAAGGATGATGGACGCGCCGATAAACTCGGTCAGGATCGTTCTTTTCACGTCGCGGCGATCTTGACTCAGCATCGCTTCACGAGCGCTCGTCATGTCGACGACGGTGGCCATTCCTGGCTTCGATTTTACTAAAGAATTCTGAGACTTTACACGACTCGCAATATCAATAATCTTTGCCATAATTCCCCCGTTTGACGTCTCTTCTCTTTTCGGCAGAATTTGTTTCAACTTTAGTCACGGGACTTGGATTTTAGTCCTGGTTCGACTTATAGTGAAGCTAGATGAGAATCCTGTACGGCATCCTATTAAGCTTAATCGTCCACTTCACCTTGGTTTTTATCCTCGGTAAAGCATCGCCTTATTTTGAGACTATCCCAAAAGATGTTACCGAAATCGAAATCATTACTCCCGATAAAGAGCCTGAAGTCGCAAGCAAACCGAACCGTCAAATTGTTCGCGATGCTCTGGCCCCTGAAAAAGAATTAAAAGAGGACGATGAAGATCTTGCGCGATTTCTTTCGCAAAATCGCCAGCGGGTCAGAAAAGAAACTCAAGCGGCGAATTCTGGCATCACTAAAAATCGTGCGGCTTCAAAGCAAGATAAAAAAGCCGACAATCCTAATTCAAAACCAACTTCCGAAGCAATGAAACCCAAGGCTTCCGCCTATGATCCCGATAACATCATTCAGAGAACTTTAAACGAAAGATCTTCTTCGGCTTTCGACGAAGCCCCTTCGACAAACGGCGATGCGATGCCAAATGACGTGTCGGTCGGAAGCTTTACGGCGTTGAACACGGATCGCTACATGTATTATTCTTTCTTTGCGCGTATCGAAGATCTAATTCGGTTTCGTTGGGAAAGTCGCGTTCGACAAGCTATCGATTCCTACGACCGCGGTTACCAGCTCAGCGTGCTCGGCACGCGCAATTGGGTCACGGGCATCGATATTTGGATTACGCCGGATGGCCGTTTTCACTCTGCCCACATCATGAAAGAGTCCGGGATTAAAAAGTTCGACACGGCCGCAGCGGCCGCTTTTCGTGAAGCGGGAATGTTTCCGAACCCTCCGCAAGAAATGGTCGAGGACGATGGTTACATCCATCTCAAGTACAGCTTCAATGTCCGTTTCCAACCTTCTACTTTAGTCTACCAGCAGTAGACTTAGCTCTAGTCTACCTCGAATAGGTCTCTAAAAAAGGCGGCTTCTTTGTTATTCTAAGAGCATGAAATACTCCCTTCCGATTTTATTTTCATGGATGATTTTTATTTTGCCGATCGCTTCGCAAGCACTTTATACCGAAGTCGGCTTTACCTATGGTCGCAAGAAAACAACTTTCGATGCGAACAACAATTTCGATTCTGAATACATGACAGGTTCGGTGTCTTTGTATTTTGCCGAACGGGTCGCGCTGGAGCTCAGTTACACGGATGCGGTTAGTTTGCAAAATCAGCGCGCGAGTAGTGCCGACGTTCCCCGTACCGTTTACCAGAAGACGCAAATTATCGGCGGAGATTTGATTTACGTTTTTGCGGACCGGAAAGCCT
>JACMRP010000258.1 GCA_014376325.1 Pseudobdellovibrionaceae bacterium | reverse complement strand
TGCGACGACAGAATAGCAAAGCGGGACCAAACTTGATATTCTAGGTTTGGCTGAACGAAAATCTTTCTCGATTTGGGCCGAAGTCTGTGGCTCTTGGCGAACTATTGCCTTCGCGCAAGTAAACGTGTCGTTTTGACGACACGACCTTAATCACGGATTCAATTTTCCCGCCCAAATTTTGGCGCGGGGAATGATTTTGCATTCTCAACTCTTCGTACCAGCAATTGAAACTAAATCACAAAGAAGTTATTCATTTTTACCGATGAGCGTCTGTAATGTTCGAAAATCGCGCTTTTTCTGAGACCCTTTTAGGAACTCGGATGCTAAACACTGATGGCCATCATTGAGCGCTTGAACCAGGTTATGCAGATTTGCCGACGGAGGTGTTTCGATGACATTCCCTCTGTAAGCGTAAACTACCTTAGATGCGCTAAGTTTAGACCAAAAGATTGACCCGGCTTCCAAGACGAAACTTTTTGATGAGGGTGCGAGGTTTTTAGTAGGACCAGGCACAGTTTTAAAACCCATCATCGATTTCGATCTCACCCAATCGCGCATAAAGGCATCGCGCAGTTCGGAATCAGAAATGCTTTTGATCCGCTCGATGGATTGTTGATAGGCTTTCGGAAGACTTTTGATTTCGTTACCCTGCGAATAGATATCATGACTGACAGACTTGGAGTCACCGGCAATTCCGAGTTTAGTTTTCAGCAGCGGCGTCAGCGCCGAAGCAACGTTTTCGCGAAGAGGTTGGTCCACCCACACGCCGAGGCTCCATGTCGCAGTAAACTTGCCGCTCGACTCTGCGACATGCCACGCGGAAGAAGGCCAGTACGTCATATCGCCCGGGGAGGCTTCAATGACTTGCGAATCTTTTTTATATTTCGAATACGACAGAGATCGATCGAGGTCGGGATGCGCTTCCGCGAACTTCGGTTTCCAAAGGCGAAACGTTTTACGTCCCACGATGGGGAAACTGAAGACTCCGCAGCCGTCCACGTGAACACCAAATGGAGTTTTGCGGTAGTTGCCAAGGTAAAGACCCATTTCTACAAATCGGTTTGGAAATCCCACTTGCGCGAATAAAAGATTCGTAAATTCGGTGAGCCTCTTCCAATTCTTTTGACTGACTTGAAGTAATTCGTCGCAGACCAGGCAGTAGTCCGAGTAGATTTCTTCCATCCGAGTGTTGTATCCGACCAAACTTTGATCTTTTCTTTCCGGTAGAAACTCTAGAACCTCTTCCGGATGTAGCAGTTGCCCGTCGATGTACAACTTGAATCCAGAAGGTTCGTTTATTTTGCGGCAGCGTTCGCTAAAGCTCACGAGCATCTCAAAAATTTCAGACTGATCGATATCCTGAATTCCCGATTTAAAATCTTTAACAAGGGTGTGCTTTTTTTCCCAATTATTTTTGGCGAATGTTTTCCAAAACGAATTCGGGGATTTATTTTTCATAACTCCTGATTTCTTTATTTTTTCTTAAATAGCTGATGAATTGTGCCTGCGTACGGCGGGGCGAAAAATGATAAATAGATCATCAGCAGTCCCAGCACGATCGCGAGCGGCAACCCGCTAGGAGCCAAAAAGGCGTGGACCAGAAAAATGTTGACTACAACCGGCGCGAGGACGACGAGCGCCAAGGGAGCAAAAAATCCGCTCAGGAGAAGTACTCTACAAACCGTTTCGGTGACTTTTAGCAACGTCATGAAATAACCCGATGCCATCAGGCCCGTGTTGAAAGTTACCAGGCGCTCTGGAAGATCTGGTGGGACTGGAACAACGTTCAGTAATCCCGCGAGCCCCGAAGCGAACATGATAAAGCCCAACAAGATGCGTGCAATCAATGGAAGTTTTGCTTTCATTCAATTCTCCTTTTGATCAATCGTGACATGGACAAACTGATTTGACAAAATTTTTTAATAAGCCCCAATATGATTGTACATCGAAGATGGATAGGGGTCAGAAGTGCATTACAAACGGGAGAAAAAAACATGAAACAATTTCTAGCAGTTTTTACCGGTTCAGACTCTGGTCCCAACGCCCAAAAATGGAATGCGCTCAGCGAAAGCGATCGCAACAAAAGAGTCCGAGAAGGCATGCAAGGCTGGGGACAGTGGATGAAAGAGCATCAAAAATCCATCGTGTTTAACGGGGCGCCACTCGGCAAAACGAAACTTGTGAGCATGACTGGGCTCTCTGATATAAAAAATATGATGTCTGCGTTTGTTGTTGTTCAAGCTGATAGTCAGGAACAAGCGGTGACGATGTTTCTGAAACATCCGCACTTCACGATCTTTCCTGGCGACGGCGTTGAAGTCATGGAATGCATGCCGGTGCCTAAGACCTAGCTGGGCCTTCGGTCGCAGCTAAAATATCTTCCGCCTTCCAGTTTGGCAGGTCTTCCACTAACGTTTCGAGAAGTGTTTCGAACGTGATCTCGGCCATTTCACGACGTTCAGGATCGGAAACTCCGTTCGCCGTTTCGCGCCAGTCGACTGAGAGGGATAGACGACTTCGAAGTGCCGCAGCTAGAAGAT
This sequence comes from Pseudobdellovibrionaceae bacterium, assembly GCA_014376325.1. The sequence continues at coordinate 1,932 of JACMRP010000258.1, read as the reverse complement.
CGATCCAGGTAGGAGCCGTAAAAGTAAAATTCAACGCCAGCGCTTCTTCTTGGGCTTCGGTCGAATGCCAATATCCCCTCGGAACAAAAAGAACAGAGCCCGCTTTCAATTCAATTTTTTGCGCATCTGCGGGCATCAACTTCGGCAGTTCAGAGTCTACGTAACTTGCTAGTTCGGCATCAGGCTCTGATTGCATCGTATGTCGGGTCATGGGATTTTGAACGCTTTTATTCGGCGCCATGTACCACGTTTTGTTTCCGTGAATTTGCACAACGAAATTTATATTCTGATCGAAGTGCGGAGCAGTGCCGCTGCCTTTCGGTATCGCGTAAATTAAGCAACGGGAATAAGTCAGTGCCGACAGCCCAAGACCGCAACGAATTTCTTCTAACCACTGCACAAGGAGTGGGGAAATTTCTTGAGCCTCATTGAAGAGCAATCCCATTCCGTTGTCGAAAAGTTTCTTAGCATCGCCAGCACTTGCATCTACGGAGCTGGATTCATCCCTCACATCCGGAAGATGTGCTTTGATTTTACCGGGCCAAGAATTTAGCAAGGAACCTAAAGACTGAAGGAAAGGCAAATTCGTAATGGCCTGCAAGGAGTCATCCGTATGATGGACAACAAACGGTTGGTTGGTTTCTAAAGAATGTAATAGTTCACGGAGATCATGGGGATGCAGAAGGGCCGTCAGCGCAGTTTTCATGACGGGAAACTAGCGTATTAGCGAGCGACATTCCACCAAATATCCCCATCCTGGGCCTGGCTTGCAAAAAATCGCCATAGTTTGGCATCGTAGTGCACATTCGAAGGCAGAGCTGGTTTCATTTCCGCAGTTTCATGAAAAAGCTCTGGGGTTTGGATCCACTTTACATTGGGCATATCGGCGACGAAGTGCAGGCGCGGATCGTCAGGTCTTAACACGCGGACGTCCACACACACCAACTGACACGTCGAAGGCACGACTTCCGCAAAAATTCTGGCAAGGGTGCCGCTGCCAACCGGAAGCCAAAACCTTTTCGGAGTGCCGATGGCTTTGCAGATTATTCTGTATTGCTCGCTTAGCTTTTGTTTCATGTGCACGAGATAACTTGCATCAGCGAAACCGAGGGGAATTTTGTAGCGGCGACCGTGAAGGCGTGCAAATTCCGCGGCGGCAAGTTCTGCAGAATTTAGATCACGAAATAATCTAATCTCCGCACCAAAATCAGCCGCGATTTGTGTGAATGCGTGCGGATTCGAAGTCGCATCTGATTGTTTTGGATCGTGCTCCGAAAAAATTGTCACCTTTAAACCTAATTGCCGCGCACTCGCGGCCAATGCTACTTGGGCAAAGCCGCAAAAAGGGCTTGCGTAAATAAAGTGGGTGTAACCAGCACGAACTAAATCTTCCAGATAAGGCGCGATGGCTCTCTGCTTGGTTCCGCCCTCTAGTAAATCTTCCCTGGCGATGTAACAAGTCGCGTTTGCAATTTTCATTTTTTGAAGAACGACCGGCGGTGAAAGCTCAAAAGTATCTGATTGTAGTTCCATCAGTAAGGCTTAGCACTTCGAAGAGAACTTGTTTATGTTCACCAAGAATAGGAGATATTCCCGACCTAAAACTACTGACCCGCACTTTTTAAGGGATTATTTTGGGAATCATCAGCTTCGGAACAGCTCCTAAAAGGACACGCTTTTCTTCTGCGGACAACGGCTGAAGAAATTCGCCCTCGAGAGCCTTCATTTGTGGAATGACGGTCTCTAGAAATTTGAGTCCACGAGGAGTGGCCTTGAGATACTTTTCTCTGCGATCTGTTTCTGAGCTGACGCGAACCACGTAACCAGACTTTTCTAGACCATCGATCAGTTTTACGATGGTCGCCTTATCGATACCCATTTGAAGACCTAGACTAATCTGATTTAGTCCATCCGAGTGTTTCAAAACACTCA
>JACMRP010000257.1 GCA_014376325.1 Pseudobdellovibrionaceae bacterium | reverse complement strand
TGGTAAGGCCCCAACCTTATCCAGCTTGTTCGCAATCACGAATAAATTCGCCATCGGTAGCTGTCGAAGGACCTCAAAATCTTGCGCCAACAAACCCTCTGACAAATCATAAACGAACAATACAACGTCAGCTTCTATATGGGCGTCGCGACTTTTCTGAATACCAATCTGTTCAACTAAGTCAGAGGCATGTTCACGAATCCCTGCGGTGTCCAAAAAAGTGAATTTCACTCCCGCATATTGAGTTTCGCCAGTAATCACATCACGAGTCGTTCCCGCAATCTCGGTAACAATCGCGCGATCTTCTTCTAACATCAAATTGAGCAGGCTAGATTTACCGACGTTCGGGCGACCCGCCAGCGCGACGCAAACTCCGTCACGAAGGATTCTTCCCGCCTGGTAGGTATCCACCAGTTTTTGCAGCCCACCTTCGATGATTTTTAGTTTCTCGGTGACGACGGCGTCGGTTACTAAGTCTAATCCTTCCGTCGAAAAGTCGATGCCTGCTTCAAGATGGGCCATCAGCCAAGTAAGATCATTTTCGATGGTTTCTAAGCGATTGGATAGCTGACCTTTGAGCTGCCTTAGCGAAAGCTTCATTGCCTTATCGCTCTGGCTTTCAATCAGCGACAGAACGCCTTCTGCCTGAACTAAGTCTACCCGTCCGTTCATAAACGCACGGTAGGTGAACTCTCCACGATCTGCGGCACGCGCACCGATCGCAATCAGTTCGTTCAAAATTTTTTGGCAAATATGCGGATTTCCGTGACAAGAAATTTCTAGAACCTCTTCGCCCGTGAACGAATGGCCCTTCTGAAAATAAGTCACAAGCACTTCATCGATTTCTTCTACAAACTCTGCACTTCGAAGAGTTCCGAAATAAACTTTATGCGATTCAATTTTAACGGGTAAAAAAGGGGCAATTAAACGAGTTATTTCTAAGCTATCGGGGCCCGAAACTCTTAAGACAGAGATTCCACCAACTCCGTGGGGAGTCGAAACAGCGCAAATGGTGTGGGTGTCTCTGTCGATGGAAAACATATCAACGGGCTATTCGCCGGCTTCGTCGGACAGTCCCGCTTGAAGACCAGCGCCCTTTGCAGGATAGATCTTAATTTTTTTATAAAGGCCTTCGCCCAAAGAGCGGCTTTTAACTCGCGGATCTTGCGCCAAGTACTGGTGCACGATCTTGCGATCCTTAGGTGGAAGAGCGCGGTAATAGACCGACTTCCCTTGTTCGATTGCGATCGCTTTTAAATTGTCCGCACGTTCGATCAATAAAGCTGCCGATTCATCACGGAAACCGCCGCAATCAACCGTAATATTCGTTTTGTCTTCAGGGAAATTATGCTGAACGACGCGTTTCAGAAATAACTGAAATGCATCCAACATTTGTCCTTTTTTATCTTTCAACATTTCTTCGTCGCCACCGGTAAATTCAATCGCAAGAACGGCGTCTTGGTCTGATTCTTTCGTGAACACGATATTGAAATTTAAATCGAAGCTTCCTTTTTCGATGATGCCAGTGAGCGTGTCATTAACGAGGGATTCTACTTCGCCACCAGAACTATTGCTTTTGCTTTTGCCGCCAAACAGCTTACTAAAAAAACCGGCCATAAATTTCCTCCTAGGCAGTCGCTACGACTTTATTTTTGTCTCTTAAAAAGATCATTTGTTGAGTGATTCCGAACAAGGTGCTGACACACATGTAAAGAGTTAAGCCCGCCGGCAACTGAACCATGAACAGCGTAAAGACCAGCGGCAAGAAGGCCATGATCTTTGCTTGAGCGGGGTCCATCGTCGTTGGTGTCAGCTTCGTCTGCAAGAACATCGCGATACCCATGATGATAGGTAAAACGTAAAACTTATCATGAGAGCTTAGATCCGTGATCCAACCGTAAAACGGAGAATGATAAAGTTCGATGCTCGATCCAATAACTCGGTAAAGTGCAAAAAACACCGGGATTTGCAGCAACATCGGCAAGCAGCCGCCAAGTGGATTTGCTTTATTCTGTTTCATCAGCGCCATCGTTTCGCGGTTCATCGCGACCGGATCTGCCTTGTAGCGTTCACGAACCGCAACTAATTGTGGTTGAATTTTCTGCATCGCTTTCATAGATTTTGCCGACATCACTGCGAACGGCAAAACGCAAAGTCGAACCAAAAGAGTCAGACAGATAATTGCTAAACCCCAGTTACCTAGTCCCCCGTAGAAAGCCTTCATGATGTAAAGCAATGGCCGAGCGATAAAGCTAAAGAAGCCGTGGTCAATCACGCCCGGAAGTTGCGGATCAATAGATTTTAAAATGTCGATCGATTTTGGACCCGCATAAAAAACTTGTTCAACTGCAACCTGAGTCTGCGTGGAGTTTGGTTTGTAAGTCAGTTCTGCACGGGCCGTTTTTCCAGTAACGTCAGAAATAAGCTGCGTTTCAGGAAGCAATTCAGAACGATCAATAATTGCTGCCGAGAAGTATTGAGAACTCACCGATACGATATTTGCTGGAGCAAAACTTTTCGTTACATTTTCTTTTGCGGCACTGAAGTTGACGGTCTCTGTTTTACCCGCGTGATTTACGAAAAAGTCTTGATGCTGATAAGACGGAAACAAAAATGATGTCGACTGCGGAACGGTGACTTTTTCAGGGATTACCAACGAAATACCGCGAAGAATTTCTTCGTTCGGTTTTTCGATGACGATCTTGTTCGTGAATGAAAGTTTATCGGAGTCGTACTTTAAGGTGCGGATCACGGTGCTGTCGCCCACTTGTGCGGTACCGATGTACTGGCCAGGAGCTTCTTCTTTTAAGTCAAAATCCAGGGGCTTCGCTGCACCCGCGAGCTTCAGCTCAAACAAAGATTCGGTATCTGAAAGACCTAATAAGATAGGTTTTTTATCGTAATCTACATACTTATTCAGCGTGTAGTCTTTTAGGCCCATTCCGCGGCTGGTAAGGGTAAAGGAGACGTTTTGATCTTCGAAACGGATTTCTTTAGCGACTGTTGCGGGGAGACTAGGTTTTCCGTCAACCGTCGTTGTGGTTGTCGTCGTCGTTGAGGTTTCTGGATGAGTCGTATCGTTTGTTGGAACCTGTCCACCCTGAGAGGTGCTGACTTCCGTCTTTGGCTTATTGTAGTTTGGATACTTTTTCTGCAAGTAAGTCTGCCATCCGTACCAGACGACTCCGACAAGCACGACCGCGATGATAGTTTTAGGGTCGAAAAAAGAGCCTTTATTTTGTTCTTGCATGACATTCTCCTGACGCGTGCGGGACCGGATCAAATCCGAAGCTTCCACCGGGTCGACATTTCAAAATTCTTTTCGTAATTAGATAGATGGCTTTGAAAAAACTGTGCTCGTGGATGGTATCCACCGCGTATTCAGAACAACTGGGGGTGAAACGGCAAGCTCCCCCCATGTGGGTTGTTCCGAGGGTTCGGTACGCGCCGATGAGCAATAATAAAAAGCCCTTAGAGATACTTTTTAAGACTTTGGATCCCGCTGTCCATGGCTCTGCAGAACTCGTCATGAGACAGTCCCTTGAAGAAGCTCTGGTCGAAGGGTCTAAAGATAATGTTAATTCTGACTTCAAATGGAGATCCTGACTTGGC
>JACMRP010000256.1 GCA_014376325.1 Pseudobdellovibrionaceae bacterium | reverse complement strand
CTGTAGGAAAAGTGACCAGCTTTGTGTCTCATTTTACTTCGTTGTGTAGACTGTGGTGATTGATTTATCGTCGTCGCGAGTCGGAACCGGCATCCATGCCGGCACGACCGGAGACGGCGACTCCATAGGCTCAATGTTGCAGTGAATCTACGAGATCAACTAGGTCGTTCAACCGAAGGTGGACCTCCGGTCAAACGCGCAAAAGCGACCTGGTACCTTTTAGTTATGCTGGTGGAGTGTGGTGCTTTTTTTTCTTTTTTGACTTGGCTGACTTTTTTGATTTGCCGGCTTTGTCTTTTTTTACTTTTTTAGATTTCACTTTTGCGTGCTTCTTTGCGCCCGGCTTTTCTGGCTCCGCTGGGTGGTAAGCTGGCGGAGGTGGTGGCGGAGCGGCTTCGCTCATGGCCGGATCTAAACCGGGAGGGCCTGGATCTTCTTGAGCCTGGGTGACCAACGGCAAGGCAAACAGTAGGGCTAGCGCCAATGTCGTGGCGGCTTTCGCAAAATTCATTCAATCCTCCTCTAGGGGTTTTACATCTAACGACTCTGTGGCAAGCTTAGCATTATGAAATTAAAAGTCTACGAATACAAAAATTGTGGGACGTGTAAAAACGCGTTGAAATATTTAGCGGAAAATAAAATTTCTTTTGAATCAATCCCGATCGTAGATCGTCCCCCGACAAAAGCCGAGCTGGCACTCATGTTAAAGTACCTAAAAGCGGACGGCGGAACCCTCAAAAATTTGTTTAATACTTCCGGAGTTATTTATAAAGAAATGAATCTTGCCGAAAAACTTTCTGAACTGACCGAATCTGAGGCACTCGATTTGTTGTCTCGTCACGGCAAATTAGTTAAGCGTCCGTTTGTATTAGGGAAAAATTTTGGCATGGTCGGGTTCAAAATCGATCAGTGGAACAGCATTCTAAATTCAAATATTTCCGCACCTTGACCGAATCACGATTAGACACATCTTTAAGATAGCAACAACCTGTAACAAGGTTCGAGCAAGGAGAAAATATGTCTATACCTACCGGCTTCCTTCCAGTTCTTCCTTTAAAAAATGCAGTCATCTATCCCGGCGTTGGACAAGCACTTCGCGTCGGTCGTGAAAAGAGCGTGCTTGCACTCAATAAAGCTTACGAATCGCAGTCGTGGATTTTAGCCTTAGCGCAAAAATCCTCCGACTCTTCCCAAACTGTAGGCATCGAAGATCTGACGACGATCGGAACGTTGTGTAAGGTTGAATCCGTTAAGGGCACTGCCGAAACCGGATTTCAGGCCGTGCTACGCGGTTACCAGCGCATGCGTGTGACGGACATCGTTTTAAAAGATCAGTATTTTCAAGCCACGGTAGAACCGGTGGACGACGTCGTGGATCTTGACGACCCGACAAAGGCGGCTTTGCTTGAAAGTCTAAAAACTCAGGCGCGACAAATCTTGCGTTTTGTACCGAGCAATACCGAACAACTCGATGAAATGATTGAGGGGGTCGAAGATTTAGGATTTTTATCTTATCTTTGTGCCGCAAATATCGATGCTTCCATGCGCGAAAAACAAGAGCTGCTTGAAAAAATAAGCCTGAAAGATCGCGTAATGTCTTTACTTGTGTTCATGCAGAATTTTAAAGAAAATTTGCAGGTGCAAGCCGAAATTCGCAGTAAAGTAAGTTCTAAATTAGGCCAGTCACAGCGCGAACATATTTTGCGTGAACAAATGCGCACCATTCGCGAAGAGCTGGGCGAAGAAAACACTCCGGACCCGACGGGTATCCACGAAAAATATTCTGGCAAAATTGAAGAAGCTGGAATGACGGAAGAAGCTAACAAGGTGGCGTTGTCCGAGCTGCAGCGACTAAAAACAATTTCGCCGCAGTCCCCGGAATACCAAATTGTCACTAATTACTTGGATCTGTTGGTGGCCTTGCCGTGGGAAAAATCTTTCCACGAAGGGGATATCGATTTAGATCGTGCAAGAAGAATACTCGATGAAGATCATTTTGGGTTGGATAAAATCAAAAAAAGAATCTTACAATACTTGGCCGTCATGAAACTTAAAAATAACAACAAAGGAAATATCCTGTTGTTCGTGGGTCCACCGGGGGTTGGTAAAACATCCCTTGGCCAAAGCATCGCAAAGGCCTTGGATCGAAAGTACCTCCGGGTTTCTCTTGGAGGCGTTCGTGACGAAGCCGAAGTGCGTGGCCATCGAAGAACTTACGTCGGTGCGATGCCGGGACGTATAATCAATAGCATGAAAAAAGCGGGCGAAAATAATCCGGTCTTTATCTTGGATGAAATCGACAAGATGGGACGTGGTTATCAAGGCGATCCCGGTGCCGCGATGTTGGAAGTCCTGGATCCGGAACAAAATAATAAGTTTATGGATCATTACCTAGAGGTGGGTTACGACCTTTCGAAAGTTTTCTTTGTCGCGACGGCAAACAGCCTAGAAGGCATTCCGGGACCGCTGATGGACCGATTAGAGATTATCGACGTCAGTGGCTACACGACCGAAGAAAAGTTCCGCATTGCGAAGGACCATCTGATCGCTAAACAATTGGCGGAGCACGGAATCCGCGCGGACCAATTGCAGATCACGGATGCCGCCCTACGTGCGATCATTACGCAGCACACGCGTGAGGCGGGAGTCAGGGACTTGCAACGCAAAATTGCGGCGCTCTGCCGAACCGTTGCCGAACGTGTGGTCAAGAATACCGAAGGGGCCATCGTCGTCGACGTTGCGGACCTTGAAGAAATTCTTGGGCCAGAACGTTACACCTCGGAAATTGCCGAAGTGGCGGCAACTGCCGGTGTCGTGACGGGACTTGCATGGACTCCGGTGGGCGGAGACATTCTGTTTATCGAAAGTACGCGCATGCCGGGCTCTGGGCATCTGATGATCACGGGCCAACTGGGCGACGTCATGAAAGAGTCCGCGCAAATTGCACTGAGCCTGTTGCGATCGCGCATGCCGATGATCAATCCGCTCGTGGATTTTTCGAAACAGGATATTCATGTGCACGTGCCTGCGGGTTCGATCCCTAAGGACGGTCCATCGGCAGGAGTGACCTTGCTAACGAGCCTGGCTTCGCTATTCTCGCAGAGAAAAGTGGATCCGAAGTTAGCGATGACGGGTGAAATTACACTTCGTGGTGCGGTGATGCCGGTTGGTGGGATCAAGGAAAAGATTTTGGCCGCCCACAGGGCCGGGATTAACAAGATTATCATGTCGCGACGGAATGAAAAAGATCTTCGCGAAGTTCCACAAGAAATTCGCGATGCGATCCACTTTACCTTCGTCGATAATGTCAATGAGGTCTTGAAAACGGCCCTGCAGCTGGATGTAGATTTTATGAACGAGAGCTTCATACAGCCGATGGCGTTGATGCAGCCGATTCCGACCGGCGCCGCAACGGCGAACTAATAACAGTCTTGGGACTAAGTACAAATATAAAAGGGCGGGGCCATCGATGGTCCCGCCCTTTTATGTTTTATGATTTTGTTAAGATGACCTATTTCAGGATTTCGGCTTTGAGTTTAGCAACACCGTCGTCGCTTGGAGTGCCGAGCCAAATCGCGAATATTTCCTGGATAAATCCTGCGGGACCGCCGACGGTCGTAGCTTTTCCGTTAACGTCTTCGTAAACGATGGTCTCGGTGCCATCTTTAGCTTTGCTGCCAAGGATTGTAAGGCTTTTGCCTTCTTTGGCGGCGCCACTTGTTTTGACGGCAGAAAGAAATTTTTCGATTTCAGTTTTTTTGAGGTCCACTTTGTTGGACTCAAGCGCGTCCTTAAATGAAGATTGCACTTTTTCAGCATCTACATCTCGCAAGAAATGCAATTGAATCGCGATCGGTGCGGCATCGGCCGAAGATTTGAGCGCCTCTGAAATATTCTTCCGGAAAGCGCCAATGTTCGCGACAAAAAGTTGACCGATGTAAACTTTGACGTTTACGAAGACAACTTTTTTAGTCCGCAAACCTGCGCCGACCGAGACGAGTTTTATTCCGTCTGCCGTGGTGGCGGACTGAGCAATCGAAACTTTTTCGATATTTGTCGGGCCCGGTTCGGTCTTTAAAGTCAGGGCCGAGGCGCCGACCACCGAAAGACAAATAACCAACGCGGCAGATGCAAGAATGCTCAATTTCATAAGAAACCCCCTCGCAAACTTGAACATTCAAGCAGTTTGAAGTCAAGGGCAACCAATTGTTCGAAAAGAAGCCTCTATCGCAGTCTCAGAATGAGAATTTCGATCAAGAATTATTGTTTAAAATCCGATAAGTTTCATTGGAGGATACATCTTTGTCGGCACTACCTGTTGAATCATTCATAGTGAAACGCACCGAGTTTTTGGTTGTCGCCAAAGAGGCCGACGTCGTCGCACACGCGCGTGATGTGGCAGAATTTTTTGGCTTCAATTCGGAATTTTTTTCGAGCGCTGAGAGTTTAGCTTCTGAAGCAGAGTCAAAAACTTCGCCGCTAGTCGTTTTTATTTCGTTGCTAGAATATGCGGATCAGGAGCAGATGCTCGGGGCCGTTCGCCACGTGCACGGGATTTACGCGCGGTCACAAGTCATAGTGACGATTCGGGGCAATGAGTCTTCGGAAGACCGTCAGCAACTGCGTCTAGCCGGCGTCCATCGATTTATCCTTCACCACGAAATGCAAACCTCCAGTAAGTTTTATTACCTTTGTTCGTTGCTGGTTCACGGGACTTATTTGCCGGTCCCGGTAACGGATCTTTTTCCGGGCACCGCGGTAGACTTTAACGGATTTCACAAATTGCCGATCAATCAAAACTTTTTGCCGGTCATTTTCGCGGGCTTCGTCTTTAGCGACAAAAAATATCGAAGACTCGAATCCGTAAAACAAGTTTACGTTAAACGGGAAGAGCTCAATCGGTATCGAAAGTATATCGAAGCCTATCACGACAATCGCGGCAACGCGCTGAAGAAACGCTGTCGCGCGATGATGATGAGTTTAATGGGCAGCTATACGGAATTAATTTTGTTACTAAGTCTCGATGCCGATCATCACCAAGAAACACTGCAAGCACAGCTGGATCAGTTCGCAGATACTGCCGTAAGCCTTGGGGATTATTTAAAAGACTGCCCCGATACGTTCAACGTGATCGCCCAGTCCCTAGAATTTCAGTTTTGCAAACATGAACGAGGACCTTACGTTCTTGCCTACGCACTTTTTATCGCGCAGAGCTGCGGAATCACCAGCCTGAAAGAGATCATCATGGCCGCCTTGCTTTCGGATTTGGGTTTGTTAGAGTTACCGCCCACTTGCTACCGACAACTGCAGAGTCGCGGTGCCTTGATGTTGGAACCGAACGATATGGAAAAATATCAGCATCACCCAATGAGTTCACTGAATCGGGCGATGCTGCGAGAACTGCCTTTGTCTGACGAAATCAAAAGTATTTTAGTTTGTACCCACGAGCGTGCGGATGAAAAAGGTTTTCCGAATCAAGTTCCCGCAGATAAACTGCCCTTCGAATCCCAGTTGATACATTTCTGCAAAATTTTGGACGGCCGAGTTCGCAGCGCCT
>JACMRP010000038.1 GCA_014376325.1 Pseudobdellovibrionaceae bacterium | reverse complement strand
GGTCTTTCCGAAAGTGATGTTTCACCGAATACCGAATGTCGGTCATCATGCTTTCCACGAGTCTTCGATATTTGCAGAAGAATTTTTTAAGAATTAGATTTTATTAGGTGGGGTTAGAAACTCACAATGATGTTGAGAAGATTTTAAATTCTTCATTGCGGTGACGTAATCTGGCAAAAACTTTTCTACGAAGTTCCAGAAGTGGACGGAATGATTCATATGCTTCAAGTGTGCAAGCTCATGCACAATCACGTAGTCGATAATTTCGGGAGTGAAAACAATCAGTCGCCAATTAAAATTTATCACGCCGCGAGAGTTACAACTTCCCCAGCGCGTTCGTTGTTCACGAAACTTAAGCTGCGTGGGAAACGCGTGCATTTGCGAAGCCCAGAATTCCGTACGTTCCGTAATTTTTTTAATTGCTTCTCGTTTGTAAAATTCGCGGATTTCGTGAATCAGTTTGGGATGCTCGTCGGTGAGCACTTCCGCGCTCCATTCGTTCCTTGGAATGTGCAATCGCAGTTCGTTTTCGTGAATTGCAACGAATGGCTTTTTTAAAACCGTGATCGTCATTTTTAACTGGCGATCGATTCCTAAGTACGGAAATACTTCGTAGGATTTAATCTTCTTATCCGGAAATTTATCCGCAAGCGCCGCAAACTTCGTTAGATTTTTTTTGATCCAATCTTTTTTGGAATGCAAAAAATCATGAATGACCTTTTCGGAAGTAAGAATGCCCGCAACGACTTTGATTGGTTTTTTCGGATACAAATAAATCGAAACCGAGCGCCGAAACGCACGACGATGCAGCTCTACCGTCCAGTCGGCAAACGGAAAACTTTGGATTTCTTTTGTCTTGTTTGACGAGAGTTTGTGTGACATTTACAGTTACATTATGAATTCAACGAGCTCATTTTACAATCTAGATCCGGAAAAGGTTCTGCAAGCAGCGGATAGTCAGGGATTTCTGACCACCGGAGAGTTTTCTCAGCTGAATTCTTACGAAAATCGCGTGTTCGACATTCGATTAGAAAATCCGATTCAAGACGTGACGAATGTGATCGCGAAGTTTTACCGTCCTCAGCGCTGGAGCGAAGCCAGCATTCTAGAAGAGCATCAATTTTTGTTGGATCTGCAAGCCGAAGGTATTCCGGCCGTCGCCCCGCTGACTTTGAAATCCGGAAAAACTTTAGTCGAAGATTACGGCATGTACGTCGCTTTTTTTCCGAAAGTGCGCGGACGAATGCCGCAAGAGTTTGTCGACCGCGAACTGCAGCAAGTTGGCCGATTGATGGCAGAAGTTCACAATATTGGCGCTCGCAGGCGCGCGGTTCACCGACCGGTCCTCGATACTAGCTACTACGGAGGTTGGCCGACGCTTGATTTTTTACAGTCGTGGATCGCGCCGGAAATTCGCAATCGCTATAACGACGCGGCAGAAAAGATTCTGAATAAGCTGGACGAGATTCTGGATCATCGCGAATTTTTACGAATCCACGGCGATTGCCACAAGGGCAATTTACTTCACAATGGTGGACAGTTTTTTTTAGTCGACTTCGACGATTTCTGCACAGGTCCGGTAATCCAAGATTTCTGGATGCTTCTGAGCGGTGAAGGTGAAGAAGGCGAACGCGAGCGAGAAGAAATCATTGAAGGTTACGAAGAGCTTCGTCAGTTTCCATACCACCAGTGGGACTGGGTCCCGTGGCTCCGTGGATTAAGAATTATTTCTTACGCGGGTTGGATCGCCAAACGCTGGGAAGACCCGAGCTTCCCCAGACTCTTCCCCGAATTCAATACCTACCGCTATTGGGCGGAAGAGGTGGAAGCCCTAGAAAAAATAGCGTGGGCCGTCCGCTAATACCAGAAGACTACTTTATTTTTACTCGGATTTTGTGGGTTGCTTCGGATGTGCATGTGGATTCCATCGCGACCGTTGCGCATGTCATCTTGCCGCAGCTTAAGGAAAGAATCTGGCTGTCTTTGTTCAGCTCTTTAGTTTCTTTTTTCCAGTCCGCGCATGCGGTCTTCCAGTTGGCTCGGGCGTCCTTTAAAAGCGGAGCCGCGTCCCCAGAGATATCGTCCTTACCGGTCGAAACTTCGTATTCGGCGTCTTTGTTTGCGCCCTTTTGAATTTTGATTGTGGTGTCCCCGTCTGCAGGGATGTCTTTGATCCCCATGCTTTGAGCGAAGGTCACAGATCCGCTGAAAGCGGCACAAACAAGGCAAAGCACGATGAATTTCATAAATTCTCCTCTAGAATTGTTTTACTCGGATGAATTTAGGTGAATCTGCTCAAAATGTTCAGCCCTTTTTACCACGCGCAGGGCGTTAAGGCATGAAATAGCCTCCCCCCCGAGGTACACAAATCCTGGCCGGGTCCCATACAATTGAATCCTTACTGAATCCGCTAGGTCCGGAAGGAAGCAACGGCGTTTAAGGGACTTTGTGATATGGGGTGCTCGGCCACTTTTTTTGGGGGTTCATGTCTTATCAGGTGATTGCGCGCAAATGGCGTCCTCAATCCTTCAACGACCTCGTTGGACAGAATCATATTACCCAAACTTTAACCAACGCTCTCCGTAACAACCGACTTCATCATGCGTTACTTCTGACCGGCCCGCGCGGAACCGGAAAAACTTCTTCCGCCCGCATCCTTGCAAAGGCCATTCGTTGCCCGAACGCGATTGATTTTGTTCCGTGTGACAAATGCGATTCATGCATCGAGATCGCTCAAAGCCGCAGCTCCGACGTGATCGAGCTCGACGGTGCTTCCAACAATGGCGTCGACGCAATTCGGGACCTGCGTGATTCGGTCAGCTACATGCCGTCTTCCGGTAAATACAAAGTCTACATCATCGATGAAGTGCACATGCTTTCGACGAGCGCCTTCAATGCACTTTTAAAAACTTTGGAAGAGCCTCCCCCGCACGTTATTTTTATTCTGGCGACGACCGAAGTTCAAAAAATTCCGCAAACGATTTTGTCCCGCTGTCAGCGTTACGATTTCCGCCGAATCAAGATCAAAGAAATTACCGATCGTCTGCGCAAAATTTGCGATGGCGAAAATATTCAGGCCGAAGACGAAGCACTGTGGCTGATTGCCCGACAGGGCGACGGTTCCATGCGAGATAGCCAAAGCTTGTTGGATCAAGTCATCACGTTTGCGAACGGTCCCTTGAATCGCGATAACGTCGTCGAAATTTTGGGACTGACCAGCCGCGCACTTTTAGTTGAGACTCTGGACGGATTGATCGCGCGCGATACCCAAGCCGTCATGGGCATCTTAGAAAAGATCGCGAAGTCGGGTTTCGAGCCCCACTTATTTTCGCAAGATTTGCTTGAGACCATCCGAAATTTATTATTGGTCAAAGTATCAGGCATGGAAGCTAAAAACTTATTGGAGCTTCCCGACTCTGAACTTCAAGCAATGGTGGACCTCGCGACCAAAGTGAGCGAAGAAGATTTGCACATGCTCTTTGATATGGCGCTGAAAGGTGCCAGTGATATTCCGAAGGCCCAAGACCCGCGCATCGTTTTGGAGGTCACGCTGTTACGCATGGCCGCCGCTCCCCAGATCACGGATCTAGAAAGCCTCCTCCGAGGTGGGGCCCGGCTAAGCTCGAAGCCTGGGTTCGCGAAAGTAACTAAAGTTCCGGTAGCCCCGCTAAAGCCTCGATTCGCGGAGGGCGCAACGCCGGAAGAAAAATGGGTCGCGTTCGTCGATATCGTCCGCCAAGACGAAGCTTTGTTTGCGGCGAAGATCGAAAACCTGCTCTTCGTCAAAGAAGAAGACAAGGTTCTGACCTTGGGTGTTCCACCGAAGTTAGCTTTCCTGAAAGAACAAATGTCCGATTCGAGCATCCGCGCCAAGCTTCAAGGATTGATTGATTCGTACTGGGGCACTGGTTATTCTTTCCAAGTTCCTGGCGGCCGAGAAACGGTTGCGGGCGAATCTTCGAATTCGATGGTTCAAAAGAAACAGCAACTGGCCGAGGAAGAGCTTCGTAAACAAATCGAAGAAAATCCGATGGTCAAGACGGCGCAACTGGTTTTTGGAAGCCAGATCAAATCCGTTACAGAGATTGCCGAAAAAGGCAGGAGGTCTTAAGTGAAAGGTTTTTCTGGGGGCATGGCCCAACTGATGAAACAAGCGAACCAAATGCAGGGCAAAATGAAAAAAGCCCAAGACGAACTCGCAACTCGTGAATACGAAGCGACTTCTGGTGGTGGCGCAGTCACCGTTAAAATCAATGGCGAATACAAAATGATTTCATTGAACGTCAAAGACGACGTCATGAAAGCTGGCGACGTCGAGATGCTTCAGGATCTGATTTTGACCGCAACCAATGAAGCCGTAAAGACTGCTCGTGAAACCTCTCAGAAAGAGATGGAAAAGATCACTGGCGGCATGAACGTTCCTGGTTTATTCTAGGCCCATGCT
>JACMRP010000255.1 GCA_014376325.1 Pseudobdellovibrionaceae bacterium | reverse complement strand
TCCGTTGCAAGCAAGCCTGGATGCGCTTGCAAAATTCAAGGGCGTGCCCGGCCGATTGCAAACGGTTCCGAACAATAAAAATTTATCTGTCTTTATTGATTACGCCCATAGTCCCGATGCTTTAGAAAATGTTTTAACGGCTATTCGTCGCGTCCGCGATGGAATGAAGTCAAAAGCAAAGATTTTTACGGTCTTTGGCTGCGGCGGCGATCGCGACAAGGGCAAACGTCCTTTGATGACCCAGATGGCGCTTAAATACTCGGATCATTTGATTTTGACTTCGGACAATCCACGCTCGGAAGACCCGAACGAAATTATTTTTGACATGACTAACAAGTTACCTGCCGGCGAACAGTACCGCATCCAGATCGAAGTAAAGCGCAAAGAGGCGATTCGTTTAGCGATTGCGGCTGCAGATCCTGGTGACGTCATTCTGATAGCGGGCAAAGGTCACGAAGATCACCAAATCATAGGCAGTGAAAAGTTGCCGTTCAGCGACTACGAAGTGGCGCAAGAGCTTTTGAAGTGAGAACGCTAGGTCTCGAAGACGTTCTGAATGCCACGGGCGGTAAAGCTTTAAGTCAGCACGAAACAAAATTCAACGGGATCGGAACGGATACGCGGTCCTCTATGTCGGGGCAATTGTTCATCGCGCTCGCGGGCGAAAATTTCGATGCGCATAACTTTGTGGAAGAGGCCGTACGGAGCGGCGCTGCGGGGATCTTAGTTCACGCGGTGTCCCCGGCAGTTGAAGCCGCGCGTGGTAAAATGACCGTGATTCTAGTCGAAAATACTCTGAAGGCGCTGCAGAGTTTGGGCAACTGGGCACGTCGCAATTCGAAGGCAAAAATCATCGGGATCACCGGATCTAACGGCAAAACGACCACTAAAGAATTCACCGCGGCTGTACTGGACGGATTTAAGTCCGTGCATTACAGCAAAGGCAGTTTCAACAACCACTGGGGCGTACCGTTTACATTGCTGCAACTTGATCCTCAAAAAGAAGTCGCGGTCATTGAAATGGGAATGAATCACGCGGGCGAAATAACAGAACTCGTTAAGATAGCGGAGCCCGACATCGTCTGCTGCACGATGGTTGGCCGAGCGCACATTGAGCATTTTGGAACGATAGAAAAAGTTGCGGAAGCTAAAGAAGAAATTTACGTAGCCGCCGGCCCAGGTACAACACGGGTTTATAATTTGGATAATGCGCAGACGAAGGCCATGTACTCGCATGCGGCGAAGGATTTTCCTGCGGCGAAGTTAATCACTTTCTCTTCAACGGATGCGAAAGCGGACGTGGTTTTAAAAATTGACTCCCTCGGGTTGCAAAACTTAAAAATAAGTGGCCAGATTGCTGGCGTTCCGGGTCAGGTCGACGTCCCGGTATTCGGGGCACAGAACTTAACGAACTTGATGGCGGCAGCCGCGATCGGCATTGCGGCAGGATTGTCTTCGGAACAGGTTTGGCGGGGGCTCGCGAATTGCAAAACGATTTGGGGTCGCAATCAATTGTTAGAACTGAAATCGGGCGCGCAAATGATTTTTGATGGCTACAACGCCAATCCTGATTCGATGAAAGCTTTATTGGATAACGTAAAGATCTTAAAGACCGCTGGCCGTAAAGTCGGCGTTTTCGGGGAAATGCTCGAAATGGGAACGCTGGCGGCATCACTGCACGAAGAGCTCGGCGAACTCGTCGGAAAAACTGGTTTCGATGAGGTTTATTTTATTGGCGCGAATTCAAGCGCGTTCGAAAAAGGTTTAAAGAAGTCCGGCTTCAAAAACTCCGCGACAATTTCTAGCGAATTCAAAGACGAAATGGCTATGGATCTTGCGCGAGGCTTGAAGAGCGGCGACATTGCGATGGTCAAAGGTTCGCGCGGTATGAAGCTCGAACGTTTCGTTCTTCCGTGCGAACCGCTGAATTTTTCTGCCAAGTGATTAGGAGTATTCATCAGGAATATGACCAAATATTCCAGACAATCTTAGTACCACTGAGAAATATGAGACTTAGTTTCTAACTCAGGAGGATCTATGGCTTATAACACAACACCGAATTCTGATGTCCGCGCCGATGGCACGGTTCGAAATACTAATTACCGTACTCTTTGGGGCGTTGTTTACGCCGTGATCGCTTTGGCAATCGTTGCTGGGGCTGCGATGTTATTCATGCGCGACCGAACCGCTTGGACACCTTATGCTCCGACGAATTCAACAGTCGAAAGCACGACCACAACAAATGGTATGGGCACGACGGCACCGGTTGATTCAACAACCGCACCGAGCACTACGACAGCACCTGCTGAGTAAGATCTTTCAGCAGCTTTTTATTTTGAGCCGTTTCCAACTCGGAAAGGAAATCAAAATTGATCAGCTTGTCTAAAGGGGTTTCTAAACCACTCAACTGTAAATGCAGCTGAGTGGTTTTCGTGCGAAAATTCAGATCTAACGTAAAGGCTATCTTTGCGATGGCCTTTAATGTTCTTACCTGGCTCGCTGGAGCTTTGGTTAATCCGAGCATTCTTTGCCAAGCGCGTTCGTCTGGCACCTTCAAGAAATTCGAATGCAAATACGCTATCCACAAAAATTGGAACACCATTCCTTCGCCGATTTCATCGCAAGCGCGTTGAAAATTGGACCGGTCTGAAAAAAGGGCCGTATACGAATTGGCTTCGTAAAAAACGCGGTGGGCCGCATCTTGTGCATCAATGACCGCAATAAGTTCGCAGACGTTCGCGAAGGATTCCTCGAGCAGCATTTTGAAGGCAAGCTTTCGTTCGTCGGTAAGAGCTGCGCCATCGTCCGCGGAACGAATCACGGCATGACAAGACTCGTGAAAAACGTAATTCTTTTTAAGTCCATCGGAAAGATCTTCCCACTGCAAAAATGGATGTCGCCGCGCCAGGTTTTCTAGAACGGTGACGTTGTCAGTGAACGGCACTTTGCGAGTATCTAAGATTCTTTCAAGCTGACTGAACGGCAGACTCGCGTAATCGCGATCTGGTTTGTCCGAATAAGTGTATCCATTCTGAACCGCGAGCGTTCGAATGTTGCGGTAGATGCGATTATTCTTTAATAAATACCCATCTCCGAAATTAGTTGTTAGCGAATGAGCGTCCGAGTTTTGGACGTGAAGTTCGAGCAATTTTGAAATTTTCATAGTTTGCATCCATAGACGCTGAAGGGGGATCTGCGAACGTTGTGTTCGGGATTTAGTTTGTAAGAGATGGCCTCGATCACATTCACGTTAAACCGTTCTAGAAATGTATATTTCTGCGATAGGATTTCTTTGTTCTTTTGAGCCGCATTTTCGTTAAGCACTATGATGGAGTCACAAGTTTCCAAAGTTAAATTCTGAAAAGCTGCGCTATCGATAGGTTTAGTTTCAAAAGCGGGCGCCCTAACAAATGCATCGGGTAGCCAGTCGTAGGAGTTGTCGACATTGTAGATCTTTTTATACTCTGGATGCACGTCCATGTAGCGAGCTAAGTCGATGATGTTCTTTTGCGCTGGAAAAAACGAAGCCGGAAGCCAGATCAGAAAATTCACAACCAGAAGCGAGACCACGCGCCACTTGCGTTGCGGCCAACTCTGAATAAAGTAAGCAATGAACGGCACCATCAAAAATACCATGAGCGGAATCATCGAAATTAAGAATCGCTCAAACTTATTTGCAAACATTGAATGCAAAACTAAAAAGAATCCGAGCACAATATACAATGACCGATAACGTTTAAAGTTTTCCTTAAGAAACCCGTCCGGATAGCGAGCGATCAGCCATGGAATCATCATGCAAATAAAAATCAGTGGCAAAAAGAAATGCCAAGGCTGGTCCCCATAGTGGGAACCGTATTTAAAATTATAGTCGGCGAGCGCCCGGAGCGAATGGTGAAAGCTGCCGCGCAAATAAATATCCGGAATTCCCGCAAGCACAAAGAACGTTAACCCACTGACCGCGATAAGCGCCAAGTCCCGAAAACGCTTGTGCAATAAAGGCAGTATTACAAAAACCAAAGCGCCGAACCCGGTCTGTTGCCGAAGCACGAAGGCGACGGAAGCGCAAAATACGCCCGCAAGCAGGGGACGCCAAGTTTTTTTCCCGTCGTACAAAACGGCGAACGCGCAGGACAGGGCCACCCAAGGCGCTGCGAGTGCTTCAAACATTGGGCGCGTGATTAAGCCGGGGACCGCAAAGTGAAACGCCAAGGCAAATATCGCAATTTTGACGAGGGTTTCGCCCCTATCGCGAAATAATAAAATTGCGGCCCAGGCACTGAGCGCAAAACCGATCAGGCCCCAAAAAATAATGACGAAACGGTACTGATTAAACGGACTCTCAATCCCGAGTTTGTAACCGAATTGCGCCGCCGCGTGCATTGGCAAAATTTGCAGCGGACTTTTTACGTCTTCTTCGTGAATCAACGTCATGACGGTGGCTTTTTGTGCAGGAAGGTAGCGAGTAATGCCGTCCCAATACTCATCCGTTGCGAGGAATCCCGTGTTCGACCAAACGACTAAAATGTAAACGAGACCCGCTATGAGGAGGCAACTTGCTCGCGATAGGTTTTTCATAATTTAAATAAATACTAGTGATTTCAATATCTTGCAAACATTTTCTTGCAATTGAGTCCGACTTTGTGATACATAACAAAAGTCCAATAAAACTAAGGCCTTCCATCGGTTCGTTGCTTCTCAGAAGGGATTCCGCAGAAATGCTCTATCAGTGGCTCTACTCACTTGCCGATCAGTATTCTCCGTTGAATATTTTCCGTTACATAACAGTTCGTACCTTTATCTCGTTTTTCACTTCATTTTTTATGGCGTGGATGTGGGGACCCTATTTCATCAATCGTTTGAAGATGAAACATTTCGGGCAGACGATTCGCGATGACGGTCCTCAGTCGCATTTGAAAAAAGCCGGCACTCCGACAATGGGCGGCGGTTTGATACTCCTGAGTTTACTTGTTCCGTGTTTGCTCTGGGTTGATTTAATGAACCCGTTAGTTTGGTCGGTCATTGTGGTAACTTCTGGTTTTGGCTTGATCGGGTATATCGATGACTTTTTGAAAGTGAGCAAAAAGAATTCAAAAGGTCTTCCTGGCAAATTGCGCTTGGCCGGAGAATTTTTGATCGCCGGTGCCGTTGTCTTTACGCTGATTCATTTCTTTGATCTGTCGACGACCGTGGCGATTCCGTTTTCTAAAAATTTCTCGTTTGATTTAGGTTATGGATATGTTCTGTTCGCTGCCTTAGTCATTGTTGGCACCGCCAACGCGGTGAATTTGACCGACGGCCTGGACGGACTGGCGATCGTGCCCGTCATTATTTCTGCGGCTACGTTGGGGCTTTTTGCTTACGTTGCTGGTCACTATTCGATCGCGAGCTATTTGCAAATTCCGCACGTGGTTGGTGCGGGCGAATTAACTCCGGTTGCGGCGGCGATGGTCGCTGCGGGCTTAGGATTCTTATGGTTTAACACTTACCCCGCGCAAGTATTTATGGGGGACGTCGGGAGCTTAAGCATCGGCGGATTCTTAGGCGTAATGGCCGTGGTGACTCGCAATGAATTATTAATGTGTTTGCTCGGCGGCGTTTTTGTTGTTGAAGCACTTTCGGTCATCACGCAGGTGATTTCGTTCAAACTGACAGGGAAGCGGGTCTTTAAAATGGCTCCGATCCATCATCACTTTGAACTCAAGGGTCTGACCGAGACCAAAATTATTGTTAGATTTTGGATCATTTCCATATTGTTAGCTGTCCTAAGTCTTGCGACTTTGAAATTAAGGTAAGGTACAAATGTTCAGAGATGTTGGTGAATTAAAAGATAAAAGAATCCTCGTTGTTGGCCTCGGTAAAACGGGCGTAAGCCTCGCGCACTTTTTGTGCAAATACGAAGCTCAAGTAACGGTCACGGATCACAAATCAAAACCGGAACTGTCGACTCATTTAGAGCAGTGCGATGGTTTGCCGATCAAGTTCGATCTTGGTGGCCATAGCCCTAAGACCTTCTTGCAACAAGATCTAGTTATCTTGAGCCCGGGTGTTCCGTCGAATCTGAAAATTTTCGATTACGCTCGAAGCCAAGGGATCAAGATCACCGGCGAGTTCGAATTTAGCTCGGGCTTTATTAAAGAGCCCATCATCGGGATCACGGGCACGAACGGTAAAACCACCGTTGCGCGTTTGATCGAAAATTTCTTAAACACTTCAGGCATCAAAGCCTGGGTGGGTGGCGCTGCAGAAAAACCGCTCGTCGACTATTTGCGCTCTGATGAAAAAGCGCAAGTCGTGATCGCCGAAGTTTCTAGCTTCATGCTTGAACACAGCGAAAACTTTAATCCGATGAACGTGGTCTTTACGAACCTTGCGGAAAATCATTTGGATCGTTATCGCTCTATGGAAGAGTACGTAAATGCCAAACGTCGTATCTTCAAAAATACCAATCAGGCAACGACCAGCATTTTGAATGCGGACGACAACGCGGTGGTTGAGCTCGCCCGCGATCCACAGGTTCAGCGCGGAAGGATTTTTTACTTCTCTCGCAAGCCAGCACTAGAGCCGCAGATCATGAACATCGGTGGCGCCGTCAACATCGGCGATGAAATCCGCGTTCGCACCGGTCCGGACATCGAAACGTATTCGATTAAACACATGCGCATGCGTGGCAAACATAATGTCGAAAACATCATGGCCGCGATTTTAGCTGCTCGCGAACATGGGGCTAAGCACGAGGCGATTCAAAATGTGATCAACGCAATGATCAACATCCCTCACCGTATCGAGTATGTTCGTAAAGTGGGCGGCGTTTTGTTCTTCAATGATTCAAAAGCAACGAACGTTCACGCAGTCTTGCGGGCGCTGGATACTTTTGAAGAGAACGTGATTCTGATCGCCGGCGGCAAAGATACTAATTTAAATTATGAGCCTTTGCGAACGGTCATCAAGCGCAAGGTCAAGACTTTGATCCTGGTTGGAGAAGCCAAAGAACGGATCAACCGAGATCTTGGCGATTTCAGCGAGACCTTCCTGATCGGTACTTTTGAAGAAGCAGTTTTGATTGCGTATCAGAAGTCTAGGATAGGCGATATAGTCTTGCTCTCACCGAGCTGCTCGAGCTTTGATATGTTTGATAGTTTCGAAGAGCGCGGTGATTATTTCAAAGAGATCGTCGCTAAATTTAAGTAGTTAAAGAAATCTAAGTATCGGCACCAAGGAGGGAGCTGTGACAAATATCCTGAAAGTTAGTTTCGTAGTGGTTTCGTTGTTGCTCGCTTCCTGCGCGTCCAGCACTTACAAGGCCCGCCAAGAACAGCGCGAAAAACTCGCAAGTTCTACGGGCATGTATTGCGACTGGGTCAACGGCGACAAGCACAGCGACATTGAAGTCGAACTGAACCTGCAAATGGCGAAGCGTTGCGATGCGAACAAATCCTTTGGCCTTACGAATTACAAAAATAATTCAGATCAGAACGGCATCATGTATTGTTGCGCCATGGGCGCGCGTGTAGACGCTCCGGTTTCTTCCGCTGCTCCCGTGAAGAAGTCTTCCGTTGTTAAGCCTGTTCCTGCTGCTGGCTCCGCGGATGATATTGTCGAAGATAAGTAGTCTTTAGTTCTCGGCTTCGAACGGGGAATTTAAAGCTGATGAGGATTTGCGTCCTGCTCTTTTTAGGGGGACGCGCATCCATGCGCTCACTGGGGCCGCCGAGTACGGCGGTTTGCGCATCGTGCGCCCCCAGAGCCCACTAAAAAGAACAGGCCACAAATCCCCACCATCTACAAACTCCCCGAACCCCAGGATAAGAGCTTCGCACTCCACAATTCAATAACGTGCCCCTAGTCGTAACGACTCAATCAAAAAGTCATCTTTAATCTTCGTCGCGCTGTCGATGCCGCTTTATTTTCGCGCTCGGCACGAGTTGCATTCGCGAAGCTCTCGCAATGAAAACGCATTGCTACTGAATTCTGAATTTGGATTCCGCCTTTTCTGATTTTGATCGGAGATTAGGTGTTGGATTCCCACTCACCCATTAAATCCGTCATCCGGAGCCACCGCCCCAAACTTCGCATCGAAAACCAGAAATGACCGAAGCAAGACAAAGGTCAGTGTCTAGTTTTCCTGCGGATGATGACTCAAACCCAGAGCGCCGATAAAATGAAGTGGGGGAGTCTTATAATGCTTCGTTATCTTTCCAGTAGTTTGTTTCTTTCCATTATCGCGTTGATTGGTATTGGTCTGGTGCAGGTCTATAGCTCCAGTTTCATTTTCGCGATCGAGTCTTACGGCGATGGCCTTTTCTTCTTTAAGAAACAGCTTATTTTTGCCGCGATCTCTTTCGGCGTATTGATCGCGACGATTCATACTCCGTTTCACTACTTCCAAAAATATGGCTGGTTGCTTTGGGTTTTTGCCGGCGGAATGGTCTGCGCGACTTTTATTCCTGGTGTCGGCGTTCGCGTTGGTGGGGCTATTCGCTGGATTCAGTTACCACTCGGTATTCGATTCGAGCCCGGTGAACTTCTGAAGATTTCTTTCAGTCTCTTGTTTGCGAGTCTTATTTGTCGCAGAGAAAATTTTTTAGGTAATTTAAAATGGCCAATGGTTGTTTTGCTTGTAGCGGGTCCGCTGCTGTTACTTTTAAAACAGCCGGACTTCGGCAGCTTCGCGATTATCTTAATGGTCGCGATTGGGTTGCTGTTCGCGTTCGGCCTCCGGTGGAAGTACATCATTGCTGGCTTTACGGTTGTGTTGCCGGCAATTTATTTCTTGGTAATGGCGGTGCCATACCGCCGTGCGCGTATTTTGGCCTTTCTGGATCCATGGTCTGACCCGGCTTCGCGCGGCTTTCAGGTTATTCAAAGTATGTTGAGTTTTCACTCGGGTGGTCTGACCGGTGCGGGAATCGGGCAGGGGCAGGGTAAATTATTCTTCTTACCGGAGGCTCATACGGATTTTACGCTCGCGGTCTTCGGTGAAGAGATGGGATTTGTCGGCTTCATCGTGATTTTGGCGCTTTACGGATTTGTGGTACTTCGCGGAGTTCAAATTGCGGTCAGTATCCAAGACAACTTCAAAAAATCGATGGTCCTTGGTTTAACTCTGTCGTTTGCGCTTTCGGTATTTATTAATGCAGGCGTGGTGATGGGTTTGTTGCCAACAAAGGGACTAACTCTGCCATTTTTGAGCTACGGCGGAAGTTCTCTCGTAGTTTTATGTTTTATGTTTGGCTTGATCCTTAATGTTGAAAATTCGATGGAGTCTAGCGAGTTTGCCAAACGCTTCGGCAAGGCACGATGGGACCAGTCAAAGGCTAAGAAACCATGAGCAAAAAGAACGTCGTGATTGCGGGGGGTGGGACTGGAGGTCACATCTACCCAGGAATCGCAATCGCGCGTGCGATCAAGGCGCAACACCCAGATTACGAAATTCATTTTGTAGGTACGATCGCTGGCTTAGAAAATAAGATCGTCCCGCGCGAAGGTTTCCCGTTACATCACATCAACATTGGTAAGTTAAATCATGCAGGTGGCTGGATAAATAAAATTAAAACAGTGATCGGAATGCCGAAAGCGTTCGTGCAATCGATCGCTCTGCTCATGGAACTAAAACCCCAGGCGATATTGGGGGTCGGCGGTTACGCCTCCGGACCCTTTGTTTTGGTCGCAAGCCTGATGGGATTTAAAACCGCCATCTGGGAACCCAATGCCTTTCCGGGTATGACGAATCGCTGGCTTTCTAGATTTGTTGGGCGGAGTTTTGTCGTGTTCGATGAGGCCACGAAGTTTTTGCATAGCGACGATATTTCCCAGGTCGGAATACCAATCCGCAAAGAAGTCGAAGCGCTTTCTTCAAACGAGTTTCAAAAAGACACGGATGAGTTTCATATTTTGATTACGGGCGGTAGCCAGGGTGCTCGCGCTATCAACTTTGCCGTACGCGATGCGGTGGTTGCGGGCGGGGAATGGTTGCGCGGAGTAAAGATCGTGCATCAAACAGGTCCGCTGGATTTTGCCGCAGTTGCCGCAGCTTATGAAGGAAAATCCGAAGCCACTGCGCACGAATACTTGTACCAGATGGAGCAGAATTACAAATGGGCGGATCTGATAATCTGCCGGGCCGGTGCAAGCACGGTAGCCGAAGTCGCCGCAGCCGGTAAGCCCGCAATTTTTATCCCGCTGCCGTGGGCGGCCGACGATCATCAACGGAAAAACGCGGAGAGTCTGGCCAATAATCAAGCCGCCACGATGATTTTGCAGAAAGATCTGACCGTGGAATTTTTGATCCAAAAGATTCAAGAACTGAAAAAAGATACACAAGGCCGCCAAGAAATGAGAAAGAACTTAGCAAAGTTTCACCAACCTCAGGCCGCCGAAAAAATGGCAGATCTTTTGATCGGCTAATGACTTTTCAGAGGATAGATTATGCAATTGCAAAAAACTAAATTTCACTTCGTGGGCGTTGGCGGCATTGGCATGTGCGGAATCGCCGAACTATTACACAGTATGGGCGCCGTCGTCAGCGGCAGCGACCAGGCCGAAAATGCGAATACCGAACGACTCAAAAAATTGGGCGTAAAAATATTTAAAGGCCATGCCGCCGCGAACGTTGGTGATGCCGATGTCGTCGTATATTCCAGCGCAATTCAATATACCAATCCCGAAATTGCGGATGCTCGTGCACGCCAAGTTCCGCTGATACCTCGCGCGGAAGCACTTGCGGAGATCATGCGCTTAAAACGCGGTGTTGCC
>JACMRP010000037.1 GCA_014376325.1 Pseudobdellovibrionaceae bacterium | reverse complement strand
TCTCAGTGAAAGCTCGGCGACAAGTTTTCGCCGAAGCAAATCACCGATGCAGCTTTGTGCATCCCGAATCGGGCATTGCGTGCAACTCGATTTATCAACTGCAAGTGGATCACATAATTGCATTCATTGAAGGTGGAAGTGACAAGGTTTCGAATCTGCGAGTCCTCTGCGGAATCCACAATCGGAGTCGTGCCTGCTCCTAAATGAAAAGACATGATGGAGCGATCGACGCGCCAAACACGCAAGACGTACTGTGCAAAAATTCATGACTTGGGATTTGTAATTCAAAGGTTAGGTAGAATCGCTTCAGCAAGAAGGCGAAGCGGATAAGATCTTACAGCTAGGGAACTTAATCAACCTTCATCACGTAGCGGATCTCGCGATTCAAAAATGACAAACGCGAGGTCAAATCTGCCAACACTTGAATGTTGGTACGAAACTGAGTCAGTTCGTCGACTTCTAAGATCGGCATGTCTTCGAGTTCATGGTATGAGCGGTGATCCGCGATGATTGAGTCCATCAACGAAGATTCTAGAGATTCTGCCATAGATGGCGAAACTGAAGGCGCTTGAAATTTTTCGTTTTTTCCGGTCAGTCTCATGTGGACTCCTTCTACTGCTGGGACGATTCACAAGTCTAGAGGTCGCATCGTCGTATCTACAACTTAATTAAACTTAAAAAACGCTGACTTAAATATTTTACACTCGAGCTCAAACTCTTCTCGATTTTAATACTCACACTGCAAGGCACTCTTATCCGTATCCGCGATATTTACGCGGTCGCTATTATTCGACAAGTAAGTCGCCATCACGCTATTGCTGCTGTCCTTATGCTTTAAACCCAAGACGTGTCCCAATTCATGAATCACGAGGGCTTCAATATTGATGGAGCTTGCGCGAGTTCCCGCAGTAGTTGCGTCCTGATCCCAATAGTAAGTGAACTTACCATTGATGCGGACGTCCGCTTCTTTTACTTGATCGCCGATCCAGTAAATGGAAGTGCGAGCTTGCTCTGAAGTTTTATCTTCTTCCCATGTTTTTAAAAAGTATATGATATTTGAAGAATCTTTAATGGGATTCGGTGGGCCATAAATTTTCTGACTGGTGACAATGTTGAAGAGCGGTTTGCCGGAAGCATCCTGCCAGGTTTTTGCCGCCGCTTGAATCGCGGGGTAAAAAGACTCAGGCACGGATTCGTGAACGTACATGGTGATAGGATATTGTCCCTTCCAAGAAATACGCTCGCCGTACACGTTCTGCACGAAGCCGCAGTCCTCTTGGGCCTTCGGCGCACACGCTTGCATGGCGAAGGCGATCAGGGGAATCAAAATTAAACCTGCGTACTTCCACATGGGTGACACTCTCCTACTCTGTTCTATTACAAAGAGAAGGCCAGCGAGGCCGCCGCGCCAATTTGCCGATAACTCCCTGATATCTAACGGCTTCCCTAAACTCTTCATTCCAGCAGAGATTAGGCACTTCCTCAGAAGGGTCCACCGGCGATGACGCAAATTGGGGATAAGCCGATGAAATCTTTCAACTTTGTTCCTGTAGGATTTCTAACACCCCTGAAGCCGCGAATTGTTCAGAAGTTTCAAGCACCCATAACCAAAACTATGGTGAGCCATAATTCAGACCTAAGAGACAAAATCACCCTCATTCCGAGAACTTATCCTCGAATACCCCAGGTCCAGCTTGACACCGAAGAGCTAACTTATTGAAATCATTGAGTGTCTCATTCTGGTACGCCGTTTGCTTATGTATATATTCAACTTACCCAGCTCCTCCACCATCGTGGAATCTAGAGGGCTGATCATCCCACCAAACGTCCCACCCCAGTCAGGCCGGCGGAAGCAGAAAAAGCTACCCACCCCGGCTCTTGCGCGTGCAAAATGAGGGGCTCACCGAAACGGAGCCCCTCATGAAAAAACAAGTGACCATCATCCCCGGCGACGGCATCGGACCGGAAATCATGACCCAGGTCGTTCGTGTCTTAAAGCAGATTGACGCCCCTTTTGAATATCACCAGCACGAGGCCGGAGAAATCGCGCTTCAAAAACTAGGGGAGCTGCTGCCCGCTTCCACCATCGCCTCTATCGAAAAGACTCATTTAGCTATTAAGGGCCCCACCACCACGCCCACGGGCGGCGGTCACAAATCTATCAACGTGACGATGAGACAACACTTCGATCTTTATTCGAACGTCCGCCCCGTGCGTACATTGCCGAACGTGCCTTGCGTGAATTCAAACGTAGACTTAACGATCGTGCGTGAAAACACCGAAGACCTATACATGGGCATCGAGCGCATGGTCGACGACGACACTGCCGAAAGCATCAAACGCATCACGCGCAAAGGTTCTGAACGCATCGTGCGGTATGCGTTCGAGCTCGCGCGGAAGACCAACAAAAAAAATATCGCGATCGTGCATAAGGCAAACATCATGAAGATGAGCGATGGTTTATTTCTACGCGTGGGCCAAGAAGTCGCCGCGAAATATCCCGAGATCACCATGCGGGACGTGATCGTAGATAACTGCTGCATGCAGCTTGTAACGAAGCCCCAACAATTTGAAATCATCGTCACCCAAAATTTGTACGGAGATATCTTAAGCGACCTCTGCGCGGGATTGGTCGGCGGACTCGGCGTAGTACCCGGCGCGAACATCGGCGAAAATATCGCGGTCTTCGAAGCGGTTCACGGCTCTGCACCAGACATCGCGGGCCAGAACAAGGCGAATCCAACGGCACTTTTACAGTCAGCAGTAATGATGCTTCAGCACGTGGGCGAGGCCGCCAAAGCCGACGCTGTCATGAAAGCTTTGATCGCAACTTTACAAGACGTCCATGCCAGAACGGCGGATCTTGGTGGTCACGGCAATACCGTGACTTTTACAGATGCCATTATCCAAAAGCTAAAATAACTAAAACTGATTTGGCGGCATAAACGGATTGTACGAGCAAAGATTGCTCGTTAGCGGAACGTCGGCCGAAACAGTGGGCGTTGCGGGATTGACGGCCGTTAACTTCTGCTCGAAAAAATCGTCCAGCGTCGCGGTCGGAGAAGTCAGCGCTTCGATCAAATTAGGAATCGGCTTCGGCGCAAACGTAAATTTAAAATGACTGCCCGAGCGCCCCATCACGGTCGCACCGGGTGCACTCTTAAACGTCGCTCCGCACATCAGCACCTGGTAGCTGGCCTCTTGCTTCATCATGGCTTCAAGCACGGAAGTGCCTTCGGTCGTCCAGTGCAAATTCAGAGATTCGATCGGCGCCGCATTTTTAACCGTGCCTTGAATGGGCAACTGATCGATCGTCGCCGTTAAACGCTTTTGGGCGTATTTGAATTTAATTTTACCCTGGCCTAAGTTACCGCTAACGACGGAGGCTTCAAAAGGTTCTGCAAACTGACCTTCAACCTGAAAATCCAACGGCGCCTTCAACATCGGCACGAGGTCTGGGTGCACTTTGCCCCGAATTGTCTGGATGTCGGTCTTGCCATCCGCCGAAACCAGATGCCTTGCCACCGCGGTCAGTCCCTTGATTTCGAAGACGATCTCTTCGATGCGGACTCCGTTGGGGTCTTTTTCAAGTCCGTGCACGCTGAGGTTTTTCAACAAAGACGCGGACTTCGAACCTTGAATTAAATCAAGATTTTGAATCTCGAGCGATGCAAGTTTCAGCCTGTCCAGACGAACGCGGATCGGTTGCTCTGGAGTTTCAACTTCGTCTTCGGCCGCGGTCGCCGCCATTAAATTCTTCGCGAAGGCCCACCAAGTAAAGCCCGGTGGAACTTCGACCCGTCCACTTTGCACGGAAATCTTTTCGATCAGAAATATTTTCTGAGTAATGATCGCGAGCAAATTAAAGCGGACTTCGACGTCTTTTAAGTCATAATCTTGGTCGTCGTCTTTGCGGCTTATCTCCGACATGAAAATGCCGCCAGCAATACTTCCACGGATGTCGCCAATATGAGTCCCCGACTGCTCGATCTGGTTGCGAATAGAATCTAGTGGCAAGCTTGTGTACAACATCAAAAATAGTATTAGGATAACACTGGCCGGGATCGTGACCAGGCTGACCAACTGATGTTGAGCGCGAACCTTGAAGGTCATTTCTTCTTCTAAATAGTTGGAGTAGACGCTCGTTCTGCCAAGGATGTCGTGCCAAGTTTTACGAACGTTGCCCCGGAAAAACCATAAGTACCCGATGAAGAAAAAAGAGCTCAACGTCTTTCCCGGAATTTCGCGGATCAGAACGTGCTTCATCGTCATGTCAGATTTATCGCCGACCACCTTGATGGACATCCATTTTTTACCGAGGGTCTGACCAGTTTTGTAAGTAGGATAGCAATAATAAAAGAACGTCACGACAAGGTACAAAAGCACAAAGTTTGGAAAATTTAAGTATTGAGGAGCGTAGCTTCGCACTATCCAGTGGCAAAGCTCACACAAAATCGTGAAAATAAGAATATCCACCTTGAAGGCGGCGAACCGCGCCGAAAAACTAGCCAATGGCATTTTTTTCCTCACGATGCACTTGGTGGATAAGTTGTTTCAATTGCGTCTGAAAATGATTGTCCGGGTGGCTATCGGTGTACACCAGTAGCATGTCCAGAGTTTGCGCCTTCCGCTCAGACGGAAACTTTTCGATGTGATCAAAAATCTTCATGATATCTGCCTGCACTTCTTGTGCTTTAGGGTGAGCTGCGAATTTATCCATAAAGAGATCATATAAACGAAGCGTTTGCACGTAGTCGTTCAACTTCCTGAAATATTGTGCTCGATCTATAATATTTTGCGGAGGAGCCTTGAGTTTTAATTTAGCCAAACTCCAAGAAAGAGGAGTCATTGAAATGATTTCTTGAGTGAGATCGTACTTCGAGTTCTTCTCAAGGTGATTAAAACAACTCGTCAATATATTGGCGATAAAGATGCGGTCGTTCTTGTGAAAGTTCTTAATTTGAAAGCCCTGCCTGCAAAAGTATAAAAACAAGGCGCGGAACGAATAAAAACTTTCTTTATTTAAACGGTGGATCTCGGCGAAGATCGCTAACTTCTCGTCTAGATTTTCAGTTTCCTTGGCTTGGTAATAAAGCTTCTGTTCTTGGCGGAATAAGAAGGTTTTCTTTAAAGGGAATATTTCCATTTGCAAAAGGGCGAAGATGGCACCCCCCATCGCGCCAGCCAAAGCCCCGATGGGGGTCGGACTCATTAAAAAAGCCATCACGAAAAATCCACCGAGGTATCCCCACGACGGCACGGTATATTTCGAGATACACATTTTCTCATTCCAGAAATAAATAGCGAAGGCTCCGATGCAGGCGCAGACCGCTCCGTTCGGACCGATCAGGTATGAGGGCGTTCGAAGAAACGGACTTTGCGCAAGGTTCGCCCCGAAATAACCGGCTACAAAAAGCGCTACCATTCCGATCGGACCAAGGCGCTGTTCTAAGAAAAAAGCGAAGACCGCAAAAACCAGCAGGTTTCCGAAAAGTAAAAATAAATTTTGGTGAGTCAAAACCGAATGCACCGCCATCAGCGCCATCAAAATGAGGCTGGCCGTGGGGATTTTTATGATGCGACTTTGCAGTCCGATCCGTAGCGGTAACATACTAGTATTTATCGCCTTCTCGGTGGAAGGACTGAACCTTTGGTGGTCCAGTTTTGGACTAGTGCATGCCCTGTTTTTGGAGTCTTTCTTTGAGCTCTTCAAGCTCATTCACGGGGACCTCATACGGCCTCCCGCACATCTGACACACGACCTCGGCCGCTTCGTTTTTGGTCACCATGTCTTCGAGTTCCGCGATTCCCAAAGTTTCCAGAGCGCGGACGACCCGCTCCTTTGTGCAAGGGCAGTAATACTGAACATCGTGATCGTGCTCAATCTCGGAAAAAGGAATGCCTTCCATGTAAGGGCGGACCAGGTCGACGGCTTTAGCGCCGCTTAAAAGCATTTTTGAAATGTTCTCTTTAAAATTTTCGGCATTTTTTTGGATCTTGTCGATGATGCCTTCTTCGGCCCCCGGCATGACTTCCAGGATCACTCCACCCGCCGCACGCACTTTGCCAAAGGTATCTAGGTAAACCCCGAGCGAAACAAGACTGCGAATTTGGTGAGACTGATTTAAGTAATGAGCAATGTCGTCGCCGATTTCGCCGCTGACCATTTCGACAGTTCCGTGATGGGGCTCGCGCTGGAAAGGCAAATGACGTGTGACGGTCAGCAAACCTTGGCCCATGTATTCTTTTAAACTCAGACCCTTGTCGTAATTCGGTGGTTCATAAATCGGCACCGGCGAATAACCGCGAACTTGGCCTTCAAAATTAGCTTCGGCGTACACGGCAGCAAGTGGACCGTCGCCTTTAAAGTACAGACCGACTTGTTGTTTTTCTTTTAAGTGGCTCGCCATCAAAAGAGCGCCCGTCATGGCGCGCCCGACCGCGACCGTCGGTAACGGGAAAGTCTGTTGAAGCTTTTGCATTTCGGCCACCACTTCGGTCGAATCGACGGCTGCAATGCGAAGGGTAAAGTCATTCGACACGAAACGGTGCACTTTTTGGCTCATGAAGTCTCCAGACAGCAAGTGTCAAAGGTATCAAAGCCCCTGAATAAAAGCAATATTGAGAGCATGAATGTCTATCTTTTCCGGCATGGACAAAAAAACTCAATTCCGTTTGCGGATCCCGATCTGACGGCTCAAGGCTTTGCGCAGGCAAAAAAACTGGCCGAAGTGATTGCTGCCGGGGAACTCTTGCGGGGCACGGCGTTCCTGGCATCGCCACGTATTCGCGCGCAGAACACGGTGAAGGCGGCGGCCGCCCTTTGCGGAGTGGACGTTCACGTGGCGAGCGACCTTGATCAGCGTGAAAATTATGAAACTGGCGAAACTTTCCGGGCGCGCATTCAACAGTTTTTACTTTCGATCGAAAAAAAGTTTGCGGCCTCGGATGTTGTTTATTTGTGTTCTCATCACGACTGGATTGAAGAGTCCCTGTCCGTCATCCCGTCCGATACGGATCTTTTAGATTCGAAGTACTGGAGCTGGAACACGGTTCAGTTTATGCACTTCGAAATTACCGACGGCATTTGGAAACTTCAAAAGTTTCATAGGATAAATATATGATCAGAAATATTTGGGCCATCGGCAGAAATTATGCGGATCACGCTAAGGAGCTCGGCAACGAAGTTCCGAAAGAGCCTTTGATCTTTTTAAAAGCCGGAAGCTCTGCCGTTTTCGGGAGCGAAGTGCTGTTGCCCTGTTGGGGTATCGATATTCATCACGAGATCGAGTTGGCTTTGCAATTTGATTCGCATCTGCAGATCTCGAAGGCGTCTTTGGCTTTAGATTTGACCGAACGTCATTACCAAAACTTACTGAAGGCCAAAGGGTCGCCGTGGACTTTAGCGAAGTCATTTACTCAGTCTTGTCCGCTCTCGGAATTCTTTATGTTCGAAGCGCTGGAAGACTTAGCTTCCGTGGAACTGACTTTGAAAGTGAATGGCGAAGTCCGTCAGCGGGGAAACACTTCGCAGATGATTTTTTCGTTGTCCCAACAGATTGAATACGTGAAGGCCCATTTTCCGGTGGTGGCGGGCGACTTGCTTCTGACCGGAACTCCTTCCGGCGTCGGCAAAGTGTCCCGCGGCGATGTGCTTGTAGGTTCCTTCGGCAACCTGGCTTCGCATACTTGGAGATTTACTTAGAGCACGTCACCAAAGTCTAGTTTGGTCGGCTTGCGGTCGCTCGCTGTTTATTTGCCGGATGCCCGTGGCACAATCAAGTTATGGCTGTGGACTCTGCTCCCAAACAACATCCCTGCATCGGTTGTGGCGCTTGCTGCGCGCACTTCCGTGTCGCTTTTTACTGGCGAGAGACGGAGCCAGATGGATTGTGGAAAGTTCCAATCGCGAAAGTTGTGGACCTCGATTCGGTTCATCGCTGCATGCAGGGCACTGAAGTAAAACACAATCCAAAGTGCGTTTCGCTGACCGGAAGAATCGGCAAAAATGCGCAATGTGGAATCTACGAAAATCGCCCGACCCCTTGTCGCAATTTTACCGCGTCTTTTGAAAATGGAACCTCTAGTCCACGCTGCGACGAAGCACGTGCCGCGCACGGACTGCGGCCTCTCAAACGCGGCGACTTCCCGACTCGGGATTTTGAAAAATAGCCTCTACGTTGAACGAGATGTTGATTACATTTCGGCGCAAGTT
>JACMRP010000036.1 GCA_014376325.1 Pseudobdellovibrionaceae bacterium | reverse complement strand
GGTTCGTGTTGATGTTCATATGCATCCCGCTGATCGTCATGGAGATGAACAGCGTGTTGGACATAACTCAAACGAAGTTAACGATGGTTATGAAAGCCTTAGCGTTCTAGGAAGGAACATCTAGGTGTCAGACGAAGATAGTGAAAAGACAGAACAGCCAACGGACGCGCGAAGAGAAGACTTCCGCAAACGTGGTCAAGTGGCGCAGACGAAAGAGCTGGCGTCTTGTCTTATTTTGCTGACGTTCGCGATGGGCATCTATGCCTTGGGACGCTTCTTTTTCAAAAATATCTACGAAATATTTAATTACACTTACGGCGATAACCTGGTGAACGTAATCCGTTCCGGCGACTTTTCCGAAGCGTTGATATTCTGCGCGACTAAGGGATTTATCTTGATCGCACCCGTTATGGCCATTGCGGGACTAATCGCCTTTGGTTCGACCGTCATGCAAATCGGCTTTCTTCAGGTTGAAGACGCCATGAGCCCCGACTTAAATAAACTAAATCCGCTCGAAGGATTTAAACGTGTCTTTAGCCTTCGAGCACTGGTCGAGGGCTTTAAGTCATTTTTGAAATTGGGCGCAATCGGCTTCGTTCTTTACTTCTT
Source organism: Pseudobdellovibrionaceae bacterium (assembly GCA_014376325.1). The sequence continues at coordinate 12,651 of JACMRP010000036.1, read as the reverse complement.
GCTACGGTCGGAAGTGACCAAGATTCCATATCTTATCGGCTACACCCTTGAAGGTATTTTTGAATATATCGGCGGCATTGTCGTGAAGCTTTTGTCCGCGATCGGCGGAATGATGCTTGTTTTGGCCGGCGCGGACTATTTTTTCCAACGTTGGGACCTTGAAAAGAAAATGATGATGACCAAACAAGAGGTCAAAGAAGAATCAAAATCTCGAGAGGGTAATCCGTTAATCAAGGGACGTATGCGCCGTATGCAGCGCGAACGCGCGAGCCGCCGCATGATGGACGCGATTCCGAAGGCGGACGTTGTCATTACCAATCCAACGCACATCGCGATCGTGTTAAAATACGACGCGAACTTGCCCGCTCCGCAAATCGTTGCGAAGGGTGCCGATTACATGGCTGAAAAGATCAAAGCCCTCGCAAGAGAGCATAATATTCCGATTGTTGAAAATAAACCGTTGGCGCGAACGATCTACAAAACACTGAAGATTGGCCAAGTGGTGCCCCGAGAACTGTTCGTCGCGGTCGCAGAAGTTCTTTCCTATGTTTATAAGTTGCGTAAGAAGGCGAGAAGATAATGGATCAAATATTTCAGTTCATGAAAAAGTTTGAAAAGCTGACGAAGAACACGGATCTGTTCATCGCGTTCGGCTTGCTCGGCGTTTTGGCAGTAATGATCATCCCGCTGCCACCGTTCATGCTGGATATCGCCCTCAGCTTTTCATTGGCATTGAGCATTCTGATTTTGTTGGTTTCGATTTACGTAAAGCGCGCGCTCGACTTTACTTCTTTTCCGTCTCTTCTTTTGATGACGACGCTATTCCGTTTGTCGATGAACGTCGCCACAACTCGTTTGATTTTGACCCACGGACACGAAGGCACGCACGCCGCCGGTGAAGTTATCGAAGCCTTCGGTAACTTCGTGGTCGGAAACAATTACGTCATCGGTCTGATCGTTTTCGTTATCTTGATCGTCATTAACTTTATCGTTATCACCAAGGGTTCTGGGCGCGTTGCAGAGGTTGCGGCACGATTTACTTTGGACGCAATGCCGGGCAAACAAATGTCGATCGACGCCGACTTAAATTCGGGTCTGATCAACGAAGATCAAGCCCGCAAGCGCCGTCGCGAAATTGAACAAGAAGCGGACTTTTACGGAGCGATGGACGGTGCCAGTAAGTTCGTTCGCGGAGATGCCATTGCCGGTATCATCATTACTTTCGTAAATATCGGTGGCGGTCTCTTAATAGGCGTGATTCAAAAAGGTTTAGATATCTCGACCGCGGCAAAGTTTTACACAATGCTGACCATCGGGGATGGCTTACTTTCGCAGATTCCGGCATTAATTATATCGACCGCAGCGGGTACAATCGTAACTCGTAGCTCTAGTAATGAAGACAATATGGGTGCGGAAGTCGCAGGGCAGCTCTTTAAGAATCCACGCGCGGTCGCCATTTCTGGCGGCGTTATCGGTTTGCTCGGAATTGTGCCGGGCCTTCCGACAGCACCATTCCTGCTAATGGCATCAATTTTGGGCGGCATCGCTTGGATGCTGACAAAATACAAATCCGAAAGCGATGACAACGATAAGAAGCGCTCCGACATCGCGGCGAACGCTCCAAGAAAAGAAAATATCGAAACCTTGTTGCCACTCGACTTGGTGGAGCTCGAAGTTGGGTACGGGCTGATCAACATTGTTGAATCTGACAAAAGCGGTGACTTGCTCGAACGCATCGTCAGCATTCGTAAACAGTTCGCGCTCGATCTTGGAATCGTCGTTCCGAGTATTCACATTCGCGATAACCTCCAGCTAGCGCCGGGAGAGTACAGATTGCTCATCAAAGGCAATCGCGTTGGCGGTGGAACTTTGCGCCCAGAATTTATGCTAGCCATGGATCCGGGCAACGTGATCGAACGAATCGAAGGCATTCCAACCAAAGAACCTGCATTTGGTCTCGACGCGCTTTGGGTATCCCCAACTCGAAAAGAAGAAGCCGAAATGGCAGGGTACACGGTTGTGGATTTGCCGACCGTTATGGCAACTCACCTGACCGAAATTGTACGGACGCACGCGCACGAACTTTTGGGACGACAAGAGGCTTCGACGCTGGTTGAAAACTTTAAGAAGACGCATCCGAAGGTTGTCGAAGAGTTAATACCTGACCAGATGTCTTTGGGATCCGTCGTCCGTGTTCTCCAGGGACTTCTGAAAGAACAAGTATCGATCCGTGATTTCTTGACCATTTTCGAAACATTGGCGGACGAAGCTCCACGCAATAAAGACGTCGAAGTCTTAACGGAAAATGTTCGCCGGGGCCTTGCAAGATCCATCACTTCTAAATATACGACCGAAATGGGCAACATACCGGTAATGACTTTGCATCCGGTCATCGAAGAACTCATTGCAAACTCTTTGTTACAGACCGAACAGGGAGTGCAACTCGTGATGGACCCGAACACCGCGCACAAAATGATAAGCGAAATTGCTCGTGCAGTAGAAACTCATCCCGAAATTGCGGGTCAGCCAATCTTGCTGACGAGCCCGACGGCGCGGCGCCACCTGTTTAAATTGACCCATCGTTTTATTCCTCAGCTGGTAGTTTTGTCTCACAACGAATTGACGTCCGACGCGAATGTTAAGTCTGTCGCATTGGTGGAGTTGAATCATGCAAGTTAAGAAGTTTGAAGCCCGCACCATGAAAGATGCTTTGGATATGGTGAAGGCCGAGCTGGGACCAGATGCAATCATCTTGTCGGCACGAGACAACAATAAAAGTTATGGCCTTGTTGGTGACGGCAGCGTTGAAATCACGGCCGCGGTCTCTGATGAAAATCTACAGCGCAAACGCTTTGCCGAATCACGCGTACGCGAGCAAGATCGCGAAATATTTGGTCGAAGCTCTGCGAAATCGCAAAAGGACTTGATCGAAAAGATGGTCAAAAGCCACAATCAAAAAAATCAAGCACCTCGCGCGATCACTTCACAGCGTTATATTGAAATTGATGAAGAAGAACAGTTCAATCTAGGTGGCGGGGGACGTCAGCCACAACAGCGCCAGCAGCAGGCTCAGCAGCAAGGTTACGGAGCCTCCATCGCTGAAGAACGTGTTCGTATGGCCGCGAAGCGTGCTCTTTCGGCGTTGCAAGAGGTTGCGCCCCCGCCGCGCAAGTCCTCGCAAGTGGCGTTAGCTCCGGCACCGGCACCAAAGCACGCAACCGCCGCAAGCCAAAGAACTTCGGTCGAATCAGCGGATATGCAATCTTTAAAAACCGAGATCTCAAATCTGAAAAAAATCTTGGCGCAGTTCCAAACGATGCCTCAGAATTTTGTTCAGGGTCACCCAGGATCCGAATTCGGGTTGCCGTATGATCTCAGCTTTATTTTCGAAAAATTGATCAACACGGGCGTAGCGCCCGAAGTAGCTTCGGACATTTGCGAAAAAGTACAAAAGGACGTTCCGTCGATTAAATTAAAAAATCGATCGCTGGTTGAGGGCTGGGTCGCAAGACATATTCTGGATTCAACGAAAGTGACGACGCCAGAAGAAACTCGCGACGCAAAAGTGCACGTATTTATTGGCGCTGCGGGTTCTGGTAAGACGACGGCGCTCGTCAAAATGGCTAGTCACCTGGTGGTTCGCGAAAATAAAAAAGTCGCGATTCTTTCTGCGGATACTTTTAAAGTTGGGGCTTCGGACCAAATGCGAATTTACGCGCAGATTCTGAACGTACCTTTCAGCGTAATTCGCAATCCGACCGACTGGTACCAAATCATGAATTACATGAACAGCGTCGATTACATCTTGGTGGATTACCCGGGATTAAGCCTTCGCAATGCCGAAGAAGGCATGACCCTCAAACGGTTGATGCCACCGGCAAACTTAAAATCGCGCACGCACTTGGTGCTGTCGACTTTGGCAAAAGATCAAGACGTGACAGAGCTGGGTCGACGTTATTCGGTCTTAGATTACCAAGATGTGATCTTTACGGGGCTTGATGAGTCGAATCAGCACGGGACTATTTACAATTTTATGCGACGTTTCGATATTCCATTACATTCTTTCGGTATCGGCACGCGCGTTCCGGAAGATTTCGAATTTGCTACAAAAGAACGTGTTCTGGATCTGCTCTTCAAAATCACTCAAGCGACCAAACAGGAACAAAAATAATTATGAGATACAACGGAATGTTTCAAAACCAGGGCACGCGAACCATCAGCATTACTTCCGGTAAGGGTGGAGTCGGCAAAACGACGATCACTTCTAACTTGGCGTTGCGATTGTCTCAGACGGGCAATAAAGTGCTCATCTTTGACGGGGATCTCGGGATGGCGAATGTCGATATCCTTTACGGAGTAAAAACTTCCGGCAGCATCTACGACGTAATTCTCGGCAAACGAACTATCCAAGAAGTGATGGTCGAAGTTGCAAAGGATGTGTTTCTGATTCCGGGTGGAAGTGGCGTCCTTGAATTTAATAATTTAAATGGCTTCCAGCGCCGGACGATGATCGAAGCGGTGGGTACGTTACCGCAGGACTTCGATTACATGTTGATCGACACGGCGCCAGGAATTGCCGAAAATGTTTTGTACCTAAATGCTGCCGCACAGACGATCTCGGTCGTGATCACTCCGGATCCAGCAAGTCTTGCAGATTCATACGCTTTGATCAAAGTCTTGCACCAGAAGTACAAAGAAAATAATTTCTCGATTATTTGCAATCAAGTTGCGAGTGACTCGGAAGGCGTTGGTTTGTACCAGCGATTCAACGATGTCGTGAATAAGTTTCTGTACATAGGTCTGGACTATATGGGCTCGGTACCAATGGATCCGATCCTGCGAAAAGCAACTCAAATGAACCGCCTCATCATGAGACACGACGCGACCTCAGAATCGGCGCGTGCTCTGAAAAATATTTGCACACAGCTAGAGAATTCCAGCCAGAGAACGGTGACTAAGGGCGGGTTGCAGATGTTTTGGGAACAGGTCGTCGGTGTAGCTTAGTCGAATTGGACTTTTAATACGGGTTCGGTTTGATAAGATTTAATAACGAGGGAATTCATGGCGAAAAATTCGGCAGTGTTAAAAAAGTACAAAGAAGAGCCTACAAAGCTGAAGCAGAGTCAAAAAGATGACCTGATCAGAGAGTACGCTCCTTTGATAAAATTCGTCGCGCAAAAAATTGCCGTACGTCTTCCGTCGAATATCGAATTAGATGATTTGATTTCTGCGGGCGTCATCGGATTAATGGACGCAATCGAAAAGTACGATCCTACTCGTGATAACAAGTTCAAAACGTACGCGGAGTTCCGTATCCGCGGCGCGATCCTCGATGAGCTTCGTGCACAAGACTGGGTTCCACGTTCTATTCGTGACAAGGCGAAGCTTTTAGATCGCACGATGGTTCACTTAGAAAATGAACTCGGCCGCGCGCCTCAGGACGAAGAGGTCGCTAAGGCGCTTAACGTAACGGTTGATGAATTTCATGATTTAGTAAATCAAGTTCGCCCAGTAAGTTTGTTGTCCATCGATAACAGCCAGTCATTCAGCAATGACGACCACAAATCTATTTTGAATCTTTTAGAAGGTTCGAAGATGAATAATCCGTTTAATCAATTAAACGTAAAATCCATCAAGGAAGTGGTAGCCCAGGCAATCGAAGAATTGCCAGAGCGTCAGCGTTTAGTTCTTTCTTTGTATTACTTTGAGGATTTAAACTTGAAAGAGATCGGACAAGTCCTCCGCGTGACCGAGAGCCGAGTTTCTCAGCTACACGCTCAGGCGGTGGCCCGTCTTCGCGTTAAACTTCAGCAAACGATTGGTGCGGGCGAACTCGAGGTTGCTTAAGGATTCAGTAGCGCATTCGCGCTAACTATAAAATCCAATTCTATTTTAGTTCGTTCAGAAGAAGTCGCGTTAAGCGACTTTTTCGCGTTCATGTTCTTGAACATTTTTGCGAGCATTCCATCAAGGACTGCAGGTTCACCAATCTTAGTTAGCAACGCCTTTACGTTTTGCGCGTCTTGCATGAATCCAGTTAACTCCGCGATCTGGACGATATTCAAGGTTGCTAAATCCAGTGTCCAACCGGCCAATACCATTTTTGCGCCGGTCAGCTTGCTGTACTGAGCTTTTGTCGCCTTGCCGATAACTAATGAAGGCAAGTAGTTGTAGCGGGCCTGTAGTAAGTAGACTGCCTCTCGCTCAGAAAAAAGAATTTCTTTCACGTAGCCCGGGTAATCTTGAATGCGTTTTTTTCCGCTTTCAATGTCTGCTTTCGCTAACAAGGATTCTTCAATCATGGTGTACATGTTGATTGGCTTTAGTTCTTTACGCTCGGCCAATTTTGAAACTTGCTTCGGATTCATGAACTGAAGAGTTGCCGAAAGGGCGTTGAACGAATTTACCAGGTTAGAATTTTCAGAAGCGACAACCTGTCCTGCAAAGGGACTGGCCTTCATTTCGCCGTCAGGAATTAACTGCTGAATGTCTTTAAAAAATTCTTGCGCGGCTAAACTTGCAAGAGCGGTGCGTTTTTCTTCGCTCCTGTCTTTACCGAAGCCACTCCAAAGGTTGTACTCGAAAGCCATAAAATACTTTGCGGCCTCTGAAAGTTTACGGAGTGGATCGCGGCTGGATATCAAATTCTGCATCGCCGATCTTCGCGATTGCAGTGAATCGCCCTGGCGAAGGGCATCGTAAAGCTCGCCCGTTTGATTGTCGATGGAGTCCGAGTGTTTCTCTACTTCGCCGGTGGTCTTTTCCATCTGAACGGTCGACGTATGCATATCGTCCAAATTTGATTTCATATCACAGGCAGATAACGACAACGTTGCCGTCAGAATCGCGAACGCTTTGAACTGATTATTTCTGAACACGTAGTACCACCTTTTTTATTGGGCCGGAATTGCGTCAAAACTGAAATCAACAAGCAGAGGTCTATGATCTGAACTAGAAACTTGATTGTAATTGTGAACTTTGGTCGCCGTCAGACCACGTACGAAGATATGATCCAGCGAAAAGAAATCCCCCGTGGGCGGAGTGGTTACGTGATTCAGGCCCAGCGGTGATAAAATAGACACTACGAACTTGAACCGCTCCATATTCCAAGTATTGAAGTCGCCGGCAACGATCAGTGGGCCATGGTGATTGACGATACGCTCTTGCAGCTGGCGCATTTGTTTTCGATATTCCCAAGTCGTTACGAAGTTGATGCCGTGAACGTTCACCACCAGCAACGTGTCGGTGCGGCCTTCGATATTGAATTCGGAAACCAACATAGTTTTTGGCGTTGAAGTAATTGGTTCAACAACTTTCGACACGATAACGTCTTCATGAATTGGTTTCACGCGCGAGCCCGTGGCAACACCCGTATAAGTGCTTTCGATCAGCTCCCATGAAGTTGCGAGAGTCCACCCAATCAGGGTGTTCGCCTGGGCAACGGCAGAGGTGAAAAAAGCGTCGCTGACTGCTTCCTGGAAAAGGCTGATGTCGGCGTACTGAGAAAGCCCGCCAAAATCGATCGGCAGTCTTCTGTCTTCTCCCTTATGGACATTCCATACAAGTAGCCGGAGGTTTGCGATCGGCAAAGGTGCCGGCACGATCGGAGCGCCGTAAGTCACCGTCAAGTTCCTAGGCAGTTCCCGAAAAAAGGCGCTTTCGGGGACCGCGGAATTCGCTTTAAATGAAACCAAGACTAGGGCCGCTAAAAATGGAGCAAAAATTCTTTTCATAGTGGCAAGAACTTGCAAGTTGAAGTCCAATTCGTCCAATGAATTTGTTCAGTTGGTAGATTTTATAAGCGCGTCGCAGCTTGGTTTGGATCCGTCCCTAAAGGCCGCAATGTGTTCGACAATCAGCTCCACAAAATCTCCCAATCCGCGGACGACATGCCTTTCAGTCTTTGCGTGCGGTAACGGATCTTGCCAAGCGCCTCTTGCTCGTTCAGCTGGATGTAATTCTTGGTGGTTTGGTAAGTCCTGCGCCCACGAACGACCCGCGTGAAGGGGCGGTGCTGCCAGAGCCTCTGCTTCTGCACTCCTCCCACGCTACTTCCGTTGGTTTTCTTGCTTGTGGCAAGCGCGTTGCTTGGGGTGTTGGGGGTACCGGTCACCGCAGGTCCCGCCGCGAACAAATAAGTGAATGTGATCGTGCTGAATCGAGATCTGCTCCATCTTCACGAAGAATCTGTGCGCGTAGAGCTTGATGATCCTGCCCACCAGCATAAAGCAAAACGGCTGGCGGAAGCTCTTCTTAGCGAGCACGGATTTATGGCATTTGAAAACGAGGTGAATCGATTCGCGGCACGAAAGCGGCCGGGCTCCGCGACCGCGACGACGGTTCCGCAAGGATCCGCCGTGCGAAAAGCGATGCGCGCGGTGTGTTTTAAAAAAAGACTCTAGTCGGTGGTGACCGGTACCCGTAGCACCCAGAGCACTGCAACCCCCGGAGCCCCACGAGCAGTCCTAGAACACCGTGCCGGAGATCCCAAAGGCACGGGATTCGGAGACGTGCAGGCGAAACGAAGTAGTTTTACTCTGGGTCCATTTTTGCGCGGATTTTTTTCATGACTCGGACTTCCATTTGGCGAACGGCTTCGCGAGTGATGCCGTGTTTTTCGCCGATCTCTTGCAGAGTTAACGGTTCTTCGTTCAGGATTCGCTCGTCCAGGATGATGAGCTCACGTTCGGAAAGTTCGTGGCGGATCTCGCTGATTTTTTCGCGGAGGATCGCCAGTTGTTCATCGCGCGCAATTTTTTCGTCCACGCTCATCTCAGAATTGTCCTTCTGAAAGTCCATCATGCTGCTGCTAGAATCATCATCCAGCGGCCGATCGAGACTGACATCACGACCGGACATCCGCTGCGCCATCTGTTCGACTTCCTCAAGGGGTATGTCCATTCGCGAGCTAATTTGCGCTAGGCTCGACTCGTTACCGAGAGCATCCAGCGCGTCTTTTTGTTTTTGAAGCTGGTAAAATAATTTACGCTGATTCTGAGTCGTTCCTATTCGAACCATGGAATATTGCCGCATAAGATATTCTTGAATGTATCCACGAATCCACCACACGGCATAAGTAATCAGTCGCGCGCCCTTGTAAGGATTGTAGTCCCGTACGGCGTGCATCAAACCGACGTTGCCTTCTTGTACGAGGTCGATCATCTTCGCGCCGAATTTTGAATACTCCGCGGCGATCTTAACGACGAAGCGCAAATTGGACTTTACTAAAATCTGCGCGGCTTCGGGATCCTTGGTTTCGAAAAACTTTTTGGCGACCTCTTGCTCTTGTTCTTTGGTCAACACCGGGTACTTGCGGATGTCGCTAAGATAAATTGCAAGGGGATCGGTTGAACGGACGGAGCGGGAAGCTTCGCCAGATTTAACCAGACCTTTGGCCGGCAAATCATCGACGATGCCAAGCTCATGTTCAACCTCTTCATCACTTGGAACCGCGTAGACACGGTCCGCTTCCGGGCGTTCCATAGAAGAATGGGCGGCTTCTCCATCATCAACGATTTCAGCGACCACAGACTTAGGGTCTTTCGTGCGGCGAAGTTCCAGCGCAACCGGATTCGATGCGGGCACGACCGAGGATCTTTCAGCGCGTGCTTTGACCTGAGGCTTCGGAGTGCGGGTCATTTTTGGCTTTGAAGCCGAAGTTTTCGCAGAAGACGAAGCGGGCGCCTTCTTCCGCGCTGATTTTTTGGCCGGAGCCTTTTTACTCATATTTACGCCAGGTATCTAGATAATTTCTTTTGCAGAGTTTCTTGAACTTTGCCTTTGAATGGCGTCAGCAACAACGGCAAATCAACGATGATTTGGATTTTACTCCCGTCGCCTTCGGCCTGGACCGCAACGTCCGCTTTGAACTGGCTGCCCTTGATAGATCCCGTCATGGTCCCGTCATTGAAGTCGGACTTCATTTTGGAATCAAAGCGGCGGACGTCTTCGTCCTGATCCAGGAAAGTTTTGATTTTTTTAAAGGCTTCTTTCGCACTGTGTGAGCTCGTATGCTCGATCGTGAATTTAGGCATTAGAGCACATTACCCGACTTGGTTTTTGACTGCAATAAAACGACGTGTCAGGATTAAAAACTATGAAATTTGTCAAAGAACTTAAAAGAACAGAATATTGCGGCAAGCTGGATACGAACCTCGTGGGCCAAAAGGTCGTTTTGATGGGCTGGGTCGATTCCCGGCGCGATCATGGCAGCTTAGTTTTTATTGATTTACGCGACCGCGAAGGCATCGTGCAGGTCGTCCTGGATCCGAGCAAAGCCGAAACGGCCGCCTCTAAAAATCTACGGGGCGAATATGTTTTGGCCGTCGAAGGCATCGTCCGTGCCCGGCCGGAAGGCATGATTAATAAAAAAATTAAAACCGGAACCGTCGAGCTCGAGGCCACTCGTTGCGAAATCTTAAATGAAGCAGCGGTCCCGCCATTTCAGACCGATGACAAAAATGTCAACGAAACACTCCGACTAAAATATCGTTATTTGGATTTGCGATCTCCGCGGTTGACGAACAATTTAATTGTTCGTCACAAGACGGCCCAGATCGTGCGACAGTTTCTTTCGGACAATGGTTTCCTCGAAGTAGAAACTCCGATTCTATTTAAGTCGACTCCGGAAGGCGCCAGGGATTATCTAGTTCCATCAAGGGTCAATCCCGGTACGTTCTACGCGCTTCCGCAATCTCCGCAAATTCTGAAGCAGCTGCTGATGATTTCCGGCTACGATCGTTATTTTCAGATCGCTCGTTGCTTCCGTGACGAAGATTTACGTGCGGATCGTCAACCAGAGTTTTCACAAATCGATATGGAAATGTCGTTCATCGATCAAGAAGACATCATGGCGATCAATGAAAAACTTCTGCGAAAAATTTGGAAAGAAATCAAGGACGTCGATGTCGGTGAAATTCCGCGAATGACTTACCAAGAAGCGATGGATCGATACGGCATCGATAAACCGGATACGCGTTTCGGGATGGAAATTAAAGATTTAAAATCCGTCGTCAGCGGTTCTGGATTTAAAGTTTTTGACGACGTCCTTTCTCGTGAAGGTATCGTTCGAGGTTTAGCAGTACCCAAAGGCGGCGTTTTTACCAGAGGACAATTCGACAAACTCACGGACATCGCGAAGCGGGCAGGAGCAAAAGGCCTTGTTTGGATCAAGGCAGAGGCAGACGGCACCTATTCTTCGCCGATCTCTAAGTTTTTTTCTCCTGAAAAACTTGCCGAAATCTTTAAATCGGTCGGCGCAAACGCTGGTGATTGTGCACTGGTTATCGCCGATGACTTCGATCCAGCTTGTGCGGCACTTTCGACATTACGAATTCATTTAGGTAAAGAGCTTCAGTTGATCGACACGTCGAAAGACAAATTTTTGTGGGTCGTGGACTTCCCGGCCTTTGAATATTCACCTGATGAAAAACGTTGGGTGTCTCGTCATCATCCGTTCACGTCACCTAAAGATGAATTTGCTCAGGACCTGATCGACGGCAATGAAGCGTCCTACGGCAAAATGTTAGCGAAAGCTTACGACTTAGTTTGCAACGGATACGAAATGGGCGGCGGAAGCATCCGAATATACCGATCTGAATTACAGCAAGCGATGTTCCGACTTTTGGGAATGGGCCCCGCAGAGCAAGAAAGCAAATTTGGTTTCTTGTTGGACGCATTAAAGTTTGGCGCGCCTCCGCATGGGGGTATCGCTTGGGGACTCGATCGTCTGGTCATGTTGTTATGTGAAACCGATGCGATTCGCGAAGTGATCGCTTTCCCGAAAACGGCAAAAGCGAGCGATCTGATGTCCGATTGTCCGAGTGAAGTAAGTCGTGATCAGCTGACCGAAGTGGGAGTAAAACTAACTCCGTCTGCAGAGAAATCCGTCGACGACGCCCGCAAATTACGTGAGTCCGGGGCGAAAGCCACCGATTCCCCAAAAGCTTAGGCCTCGCCAAAAATTGTAGGACCGTCGGCCCCGTAACGGCCGGCGGCAATCACAAAGACCTCATCTCGATTTTATGCCCCCGCCGCCGCGGCAATCTTCGGTACACGAAATGCAAGTTCCTACTCAGACGGAGTAGGCATGAATAAAAATGCATTTAAAATCATTGTGGGCTCACTGCTTTTCGCGGTGGTAATCCATTATATTAAACCAACTTCCCGCCACGCAATTCCGACCGCTTCGGAAGAGCAAGAGACGATCCCGGTTCGTGCCGAAGTGCCAGAGGCGTATTCAATTCATACTTCTCCGGAGATAGCGCCCCCGCCAGCAACGATCAACGTGGAAGCAACTCCGACGACAACGGCGACGTCTATTCCGGAAGTGATTCGGAAGGTTCAAGAGTCGCTACCGCGCAACGGCCAGCTGACTTTCAAAAATAATAAAGAAATTCATCACGTACACCCCGCAGTTTTGAACGCGGGTATGCAACTGGGACACCTCAAAGAAATTTGGATGCAAAAACCGGAAGCTCGCAAAGCCGCTTTGGATTTTTACGAGCAGTGTACTTTTGATCACGGTGTGATCGACAGCGTTCGGGCACTTTGCTACATCAGCGCGATTGAGGTTTCGGTTTATCTCAAGAAAACCGAACGTGTGATGGCGTGGAACTTAGATCGTACTGTTCAAAGTTTGGCTTCAAGATT
>JACMRP010000005.1 GCA_014376325.1 Pseudobdellovibrionaceae bacterium | reverse complement strand
GAAGTAAGCGTCTTCGGCAAAAATCGCGTTGAAAAATGGCGGCAGCGTCGGCAAAGAAGCAATGTCGACGGACTTGTCTTTTTTTGCTAGCTCGTGGTCGGCCGCGAACAGCAAAGCCTGCAAGGTCGCAAACGTATGCAGGTGGATATTATCAAATTGTTTGGTAATTAAATCTTTGAAGTGCTGGGTCGTCTCTTCGTCCGTAGAAATCAGCGCGAAGTGCAGCGGCTGCCGGGTCACGGACGGAATCCACTTGTACTGCGTGGGCTTTAAATCCTTACGACGAACCACCTTCCGAATGTTGCTGATTTGGTATGAGTCCGCCGAAAAATACGAAAACGAACATAGAAAATGGCCCGGCATTGTCGCGTGCGGTTCGCAGCGGAGGCAAATCGCCATCATGCTTCGATGTTTCAACGAAACGAAGGCTTCGCCATAGTATTTTGCAAGCGAGCCGACCGTGATTTCTCGGTTGCTAACGCTGGTGAAGCCTACGTCTGAAATTGCCTCGACCGGAACTTCTTTCAGCATTTCGATCGTGGCCGAGGTTTTCATATTGTGTACGGAGTACTGGGAAGGGGGATGTCTTCCACTCATCGCGAAGGTCAGATGCTGTTGCAGAATGAGTTTATCGAAGGGTTTAAAGATGACGTTATTGATGATGCGATCTTCAGCGAGCTTAATATCGAAATCGGGGCTTTCAAAACTCGTGATGACTAAAGAAGTAGGATCTTCTTTGGTGCACAAACCTTTGCCTATGAACAAGTCGCGGGTTTTTCTGAGCAGCGCCATGTGCTTTGCGCCTAAAAACTCATTCTTGCTAATGACCAAGACCAGTTGGTCATTAGCGGCCGGAGCATTTTCAGGCAGGTTGGGATCCAGCGGAAATCCGCCTTTGCACAGGGCGGCAGGACCATCATGAAAGACGGTTTTGATCCACTTTGCGAAAAGTTCTAAGGAGTCAAACCATCGGACGGCCATCTGAGGATCGACCTTCTGAATGGCTTCGACCATCTCATCTCGAAACTTCCGGTCATTTTCAAGAATGTAGATGTACTTCATACCTTAATTATAGCTTAGTTCTACTGCAGAGTGTTACTAGACCTTCGTGCGGTTTCGAGTCTCAGTTCGGAACGATCGGACGTAGAAATACAGCCCCGCCAGGATAAATGGCACGCTTAAGATTTGTCCCATATTGATCGTCATCGCTGATTCAAAGGCCTCTTGGTTTTCTTTAAAAAGCTCAATCACGAAGCGCGCAACAAAAATCAAACCGATAATCAACCCGAAGACTCTTCCGGGCGGCAGCTTCTCTTTGTATTTGCGGTAGGTCAGCCAGCCCAGAAGCGCTATCACAAAGTAACAAGCGCTTTCGTAAAGCTGCGTTGGGTGACGTGGTAATTTGTCGACTCTCTCAAACACGAAGGCCCAATCGACGTCCGTAGGACGGCCGATGATTTCTGAATTCATCAAATTACCAATGCGGATAAACGCGCCCGTCAATACGGTGAAAATAGCCAAGCGATCAAAGATCCACATCAAAGGGAACTCTCTATTTTTGCGCGAAAAAAGCCAAACCGCTGTCAGCACTCCAACGCCGCCGCCGTGACTGGCAAGTCCACCTTCCCAGATTTTTAAAATCTCGATTGGATTAGATAGGTAATGACCGGGTTCATAAAAAAGACAATGCCCGAGTCGTGCGCCGATCAAGGTTCCCAAAAAAACGTGGGTTAGGAGTGAGTCTAATTTTTCGACCGGCTTTTTTTCCCAGAGGCAAATTTTGCGCATGCCTTGGTAGCCAATCAGAAACCCAGCTAGGAACATCAGACCGTACCAACGTAACTGCAAGGGCCCTAAATTGACCAAGGTCGGACTGGCATTCCACTGAATCATGCTGATACTCCCAACGAAGAAAAGGCCAGTATGGCCTCGTCCTCGCGGAAACGTAAAGTATTTTCTGGCTCGCCGAAGGTTCGGTGCCTACTCGTAAAGGACTAGTGAGGATAGACCGGTGGAAGTTCTTCGTTGAAAGAAGTCGAATCATGCGGCCGCATCGGGGGAGGGGCGCTGTGAGACTGTGTCGATCGGTTGTGTTCACGCTCATGAACGAAGTCCATAATCAAAGCGGTCACGGCGCTTTCGATCGAAGACGGTTGCGGACTCGGTGGCGGGTTTCTGAGTGCCGCAGCTTCTTCGCGCATTTTTTGCTTGCTCACTTTTAATCCCGGCCAAGCCGAGGCAAAAATCCAAGTGAAAATTCCGACACCAACTAAGGCTAGAACAAGTCCTGCCGTGAAAGTGGAAGTCATTGCGATCGCGCCGTCGGCATCGTACTGGCGAGTTGCGTCGATCAAAGAGATAAAGAATCCGCCGCAAAATAAGATAACGCAACCGAGTCCGCCCAATAAGAGTCCTGCGGCTTTGCGGCTCTTTAAAGTGATGTCGTCGAAAATGCCCATCGCCGTATCTTTCAAATTAAAACCGGATTGCGGGGCGTGAGAGTTAAATCTGCCCATAACGAAAGAAAGAATGAGTCCTACCCATTTGATCATTTGTGTCTCCAAAAAAAAGAGCCCTATTGCTAGGGCTCTGCTTAAACTTATTAGAACTAGTTACGACGACGAAGGATCATCGCTGCAACGAAGCCGACCGCTACTGCGCCAGCTACTGTGTACAGTGGGTATTTTTTTACGAAATCTGCAGAAGAAT
>JACMRP010000035.1 GCA_014376325.1 Pseudobdellovibrionaceae bacterium | reverse complement strand
GGAACCATTTCAAAATGCAGGAATAAATTTAAATGAATTCGCTCTAAGAAAAACTGCATGATCTTGGAACTGGTCTGGATGCTTAAGTTGAACGTGCGATCGACGAATTTAAACTGCCGCAGGCCTTTCGCGATCAGTGCATCCATGTCTGCCAGAAATTTATCAAGATCAAAACTGCGGACGACCTTATCGAGCGACGACAAACAGTACTCGCACTTGTAAGGGCAACCTCTAGAAACTTCGACGTACACGATGCGATTTTTGATGTCTTCATCGGAGTACAGATCGTAAGGCATTTTAATTTTAGTAATGTCCGGCAGAGCTCCCGAGATAATTTTTTGTTCGGGCTTTGTGCCGCCAAGAATATTTTTACAGAATTCGTAGAACAGAAAATCGGCTTCGCCTTTAATGACGTAATCGGCAGTTTTGCAAATCGGCTGGGTTTCGGTTTCGTAACTGACTTCAGGTCCACCCAACACGATCACCACTTCGGGTGCCACTTTTTTAAGAATGGAAACCACTTCGTAGGTTTCGGTCGTGTTCCAAATGTAAACACCGAAGCCCACGATCTTCGGGTTAAAACTGAGGATTTTTTCGACGATGTTTCTTGGAGTTGCGTGAATAGTCCATTCGATCATTTCGGCACGCGGCTGAAGCTCTTGCAGATTTGCATAAAGGTAGCGCAGCCCGAAAGAGCAGTGCTGGTAAGTCGAGTTCAGGGTGCCTAAAATGATATCCTTTTGCATGGACCGCAGGTGTACCAGCACCTGCGGTCAAGGCAAGCTTTACTTCAAATCAAAAAGCAAAAATTCAGCGGGCTCAGTGCTCACTCCCTCAAGTCGGATAGAGGCCTCTTTCTCTATGGCAATCGCATCTCCGGCCTGTAAAGTCTGCTTGTTGACGTTCAAGGTTCCCTTTGCGACTTGAACCCAAACTCCGCGCCCGTCTTTGATTTCGACTGCTTTGCTGAAGTTTTTGTAGAAAGCACCGGCAAACAACTTTACGTCTTGGTTGATTTTCATCGAGTCGTTTGCTCCGTCACCAGAGGCGATCAACACCAAGCTATTTTTTTTGTCGTCTGCCGAAAACATTTTTTGGTTATATCCCGGAGTCGCGCCTCGTTTGTCCGGCATAATCCAAATTTGCAAAAGCTCTGCCGGAACATTTTTGTCTGGATTGTATTCGCTGTGCTGCACACCCGTCCCTGCGGTCATGACTTGAATTTCTCCAGGCTTAATTTGTGCTTTGTTGCCCATGCTGTCTTTATGCTCCAGCGTGCCGCTCAGCATGTAAGTGATGATCTCCATGTCCCGATGTCCATGCGTCGGGAATCCGGTGCCCCCCGCAACGATGTCTTGATTAATAACGCGTAAATCCCGAAACTGCATGTTTTTAGGATCGTAATATTCCCCGAAAGAGAAGGTGTGATTCGAATTGAGCCATTCGTTTTTGAAGTGACCGCGTTCGTTCGATCGTTTGAGTACTAACATAATTCCTCCTAATGGACTCAATGACTGAAGATAAACTATAGTTCCAAACACGATCTAATAAAACCATAATTATTGGAATGACATGATCTATGGATTAGATTATGTTTTACGGCATGACACTAGACCAAATTCAGGTTCTTCAGACAATCATAGATACCGGCAGCTTTAGGGCGGCTTCGCAAAAACTGCATCGGGCGCAAAGTGCCGTTAGCTACGCGATCCGGCTTTTAGAAGAAGAAGTTGGCTTCGTCTTGTTTGACCGCAGCGCTTATCGCCCGAAACTGACTGCGGAAGGTGCGGGTTTTTTTAAAAAGGCTTCCGAATTGTTAGCAGACTATCAAGGCTTGCAACGGACAGTCGAATACCTAAAACGCGGTTACGAACCAGAAATTCGCTTAGCGATCAGCGCTCACTATCCACTCCCCACTCTTACTGCAGCCCTTAAAAAACTTTCTTCCCAGTTTCCGCAGACCGAGATCAAAATATTCTCCGAAGTTCTTAGTGGCGAAGACATGCTGTTGACCGAGAAAGTGGATCTTGCGATATCGCAGATTTTTCTTCAACGTTCGGGACTTCAAACTAGGAAAATTATCGACGTCACGCAGATTCCGGTGTGCGCGCCCTCCCACCCGCTCGCGAAGTTAAAGGGCAAAGCCTCTGATGAAGAACGAAGCGTGTACAGCCAAGTCGTCTTACGTAGCACTCTCGAAGCGGCCGGCAAATCGGCAGCGATTTTGAATCCCCTCAGCACCATCAGCGTTGACAACTTCTTAAGCAAAAAAGAATTGATCCGTGGCGGAATCGGTTGGGGCTTCATGCCTGATCACTTGGTGCAATCCGAAATCAAGAAAAAAGAACTCGTCATCACGCACAATGAAGCCACAAAGATTCCTTTGTCGGTCGCGATCAGACAAGGGCAAAAGCTCGGACCCTGCGCTGAGCTGTTATGGAACTATTTTTGCTCTACCCAGCGCAACAAGTAGAGACAAAAATTAACTCGCTTATACAATGAAAGCACACCGCAGCCGGAGGTCCCCATGAAGCAATACCACGATTTACTGAAGTACGTTCTTGCGAACGGAACTCAGAAACAAGACCGCACCGGCACGGGTACCCTGAGCGTTTTCGGATACCAGATGCGATTTGACCTGGCAGAGGGCTTTCCACTTCTGACGACCAAAAAACTTCACACGCGCGCGATCTTTCACGAACTGCTGTGGTTTCTGAAGGGCGACACCAACATCCAATATTTGAAAGACAACAAAGTCAGCATCTGGGACGAATGGGCAGACGAACACGGTGACTTGGGTCCCGTCTACGGTAAACAGTGGCGTTCATGGCAAGCACCAGACGGAACAAAGATCGATCAAATCGCCAATGTCGTAGAGCAAATTAAAACTAATCCTGACTCTAGACGTCTGATGGTCGTTGCTTTTAATCCCGGCGAAGTCGACCAGATGGCGCTTCCGCCCTGCCACGCGTTCTTTCAATTTTACATCGCGAACGGAAAACTGTCTTGTCAGCTTTATCAACGAAGCGCCGACATTTTTTTAGGCGTTCCGTTTAATATCGCGAGCTACGCGCTGTTGGTTCACATGATTGCGCAGGCTTGTGATTTAAAAGTCGGCGAATTTATCCATACGATGGGTGATGCGCACATTTATTCAAATCATATGGAGCAAGTAAAATTGCAAATGCAGCGCGAATTTAAACCGCTTCCAAGATTAACTCTGAATCCCGCCGTCAAAGATCTTTTTGAATTTAAGTTTGAAGACATTACCGTCACCGGTTACGATCCGCATCCCGCAATCAAAGGGGAAGTCGCAGTATGATTTTGTCGCACATCACGGCCATGTCGCAGAACCGAGTTATCGGTACGCAAAACACTCTTCCCTGGAATATTCCTGAAGACATGAAATTCTTCAGAACTAAAACGAAGGGTCATATCATGATCATGGGTCGCAAAACCTACGACTCCCTGGGCGGCAAGCCCTTACCAAACCGATTGCACATCGTGATCACTCGACAGGACCTACAGTCTCAGGACCCTATGGTCGTGTACGTTAAGACATTGCAAGAAGCGATCAACCACGCCCGTCCACTGACCACACAGTGGGGCGACGAGGTGTTTATTGCCGGTGGTGGAGAGATATACGCACAATCTATGACCATCACGGATAAGATCTATCTGACGGTCATTTATCAGGATTACGAAGGCGATACCGTGTACCCAGAAGTGCCAATGAATCTTTTCGACCTAACAGAAAAGTCGGATCGAACCGACCCTGTCCCCTTCTCGTTTCTGACTTATACCAAAAAATCAAAATAGGACTTCGCCAGAAGTTCGACATAAATTAACAACCTCTCAAAATGAAGAATCTCATTTTGAGAATGTCGTTTTTCAGAGGGGAATTGCCTTACCGTTCCGAACGTTTTGTCCGATAATTAAATAAGACTCAACAAGGGAACAAAAGATGATGAACGGCAATATGACCTCTGAGAGACATCAAACCAGAGAACGCGCGTACCTAGAAATATACGGTCGCACGGGCACCCTGATTGCCGAACTCAAAAATCTTTCTTCCACCGGTGCGTTTATCGAAATCCTGCAGGGTGACTATATTCCGCGCAAGGGCGATTTAGTCCGCGTGACCGTGCCGCTAGAAACTTTGGGACGCACTCACAGCGTGAACGCCGAAGTGATCTGGGGCAAAAGCCTGGGCGTTGGCATCTGCTTCCTGAATCGTCAGGAAATAATGACTAAGATGCTTACCCAAAATCAGTAATTAAAAATAAAACTATTGTTCGGTATCTGCAGGAGTCGCGGCCTTGATCTCTGGCCCACTCGGCGTATCCGCGGATTTCAATTGCGGTACTGAATCCGGTGAATACTTAAACACACCGCGTGCCAGCGCCGTCAGCGCTTGGCTGTAAAGCTCCTTCGGGATTGCCACTAAGGTCTTTGCCGGGATCGTGGTCGTCAGTCTGCGTCCGCGATTGATGTGCGGATTAAAAACTTGCGTCTTTTCATCATTGCCATCAAACCACGTCTGTAAATCTTTGTACTTCACCGCTATCGGTAACTTGATTTCTTCTTGGTCTAAGGGCTGAGACCAAGTTGCCCTCGGAAAATATTTTGTCGCGTTCATTTCGACTTCGTGCACGGCCAGGAAACAGGCGTAAAAATTTCGAGAAGCAAATCCGAAGCTCTTTCTAGAGGTCACGTTCTGAATTAAATCGGCAATGTTTCGTGTTTTGTACTTTTCTGTCAGCTTACGAACTCCGGTCGGCCCGTGATTGTAACCTGTCAGAGCCAGCGGCCAATCTTTCAAAAGATTGTAGTTGTCGCGAAGCAACTTTGCGGCCAGCTTCGTTGCGGATATTGGGTGATTTCGCAGATCCACCGCAGATGTCACCATTTTGTAAGGTCTTGCAGTGTAGCGCATGATCTGCCAAAGACCACTGGCACCCACTTTGGAGCGAGCGAGCACGTTGAACGAACTTTCGACAAAAACTAAACGCGTCAGTTCAATCGGTAACCCAGCATCGCGAAAGATTTTTTCCATGTCCTCTAAATATCGACCAGAAAAAAAGATCGCCGATTGCATCCGGTCTTTTTGACCAAGCTGGAAGCGAACGCGATGTTTTTCTGCCGCGTCTTTGAATTTGTCTGGCTCGTTCACGTTTTGGAATAAATTCCAGATTTTTTTATCGAATTCATTCAGGCCATCACTGCTCTGAACTTTATCCAGCTTTAGCAATATTTCGCGGATTTCATTTTTCTTTTCGTCGACGAGCTTTTGCTTTTTCTTTTCTTTTTGACGGAAAGTTAAATCGGGATCGGCATTGATCGGTCGAAAATCAACTTCGCCGTATACGATGTCCAAATTTTCAATATCATGAAGAATGCCCTGATCCGTGGAGTATTTAGCGTAAATGTCTTTCCAGAATGCGACCTGCTTTTCCATACCCTTGGGCACGTTAAAAGCATTTGGCCCGTAGCCCAATGCCTTATCCTGGCCGGAAAAATCAGGCTCGCGGTAGCGGCGGGTCCCCGTCAGGGATTTTCCTCCACGCACTTCGGTCTGCGCGAGCGGAGTGTCTTCTTCAAGGGTACCAACTTTTTCTTCGTCGGGCGGAGTCGGTTCGGTGACCGGGTCTTCTTTGATGGGATCACCTTCAAACAAACCGAAAAAGTCAAAAGCGTGGCTGTTGGGGGCGATCAGAAAACATAAACTAAGAATAATGAACCAGGATTTCAAGCAACACCCTCCGTGGCTTTGCTTTTTCAGTCTAACAGTTATTTAACCAGAGTGATAAGCATCTGATCAAAAAAACTGCGCACCGTTCCTTCGTCTTTGCCGCCGTTGAAAATAAAAGTAAACGTATAAACTCGACCGTCGCTTCTACCGGCGTAACCAGCAAGGCTGACGACATTGGACAAGTAACCCGTTTTTGCCCGAACCCAGCGTTCGCCAGCGGTGTTTTTCATACGCTTTTTCAAGGTGCCGTCAATTCCAGCAATCGGCAAAGACGATAGAAATTCTGGCTGAATTTGAAAATCATTTTTTAAGTGCAAAATGATTTTCCACATCGCGAAGGCGCTCATACGGTTGTCCCTCGTCAGTCCAGAAGGGTTTTGCATCAAATACTGATCTTCCGGCAGGCCGAGTTTTTTAAGATGATTGTTGATGATCTCCATACCGGCATCGAGATTGCCCGGATTGCCTTTTAACGCACCCATATTTTTAGTCAGCATTTCGGCCACGTAGTTATTTGAAAACTTATTCATATCGGCAAGAATTTGTTCAATGCTTTTGCTATCAGCTTCAGCAAAGACGTTTGCTCCTTCCGCCGCGCGACCGACGCGTATTTTCCCCGTTACGGCGACTCCCCGTTGGGCCAAAAAAGATTTTAGATTATACCCGGACCACAAATCGGGCTTTGTGATATTTTTATACACCACGACTTCTTTGGAGCCCTTGCCAATCCTACCGCTCACGTGAATGACGTCGCCGCCGAAGTCTTTATCTTCGACCCTGGACGCCGCAATCGAACTGTCATTTCCGGCACCGGTTGAGGTTTTATTCACCAAGCGGACATATTCATTTTCTGGATCTAAAAAAACTTTACCAGGATCGCCTGGTTTGTTTCCTGGACGGACATATATATTGATCGAATTCCAGTTGAACGACATCGCGCCCACAGGTGCGTCGTAAGCACGGTCCACACGTTCTGGCTGACGACTCGGATCGAATCTTTTAGCATCAAAGTATGAATCGTCGACGACGATATCTCCATCAACTTTTATAATCTCATTCCGTTTGAAGTGATTCACCAGGAACCACATATTCTCTGACACGAAGCTTGGATCGCCGCCGCCTTTTAAATACAGATTTCCTTTCAAAGTTTTGTCTTTGATTGAACCGTCAGAGAGCAACTGAGTTTTGAACTTATGCCCCGGCGGAAAGCTTTCTAAGGTTGCGGAGGCCGTTGCGACTTTAGAGATCGATGCTGGAATCATTTTCTTCTTCGAATTGACGTCGTAGATAACTTCCTGGTTACTGCCTTCGCCCGTCGTGATGTAAATTCCTAGATCACTTTCCGGGATGCCTGATTTCTTGATGATTTTCTGAATCTCGGCTTTGACGGAGTCTGATTCTTGCGCCTGAGCGGTAAAACTGAACGCTGTCACGAACAAAAGGCAAATGCATATAAAATCAAACTTCATGTGGAATTCTCCCTAGACTTAAAAATGGTATAGATGAGCGTTGTTGCTCTCAAGGAAAATCACT
>JACMRP010000254.1 GCA_014376325.1 Pseudobdellovibrionaceae bacterium | reverse complement strand
TGTGATCTGCACCATAGGAATCATAGACAACAAAGTGACGGCGACAATGAATACGCCAATGAATCCAGCAAGCACGTAACGGAATTCGGTCAACTGAGGCAGTCTGTACACGCCCGGCAGCGCCACCCGCTCCATGTATTCTTGAACTTGAAAAAGTAAATTCTGAAACAAACCTTCGGGCGCAGTAACCGCGACCGGACCAGGCGTCGGCAATACGGGATCGATGTGTCCCATCATATGCGGGGCTTGCTGTGGAAAATCTTGTGGAAATTGATTTTGTTGATATTGCATCGCTACGGCCGCATTACCTTCGCGGGAAGGCATCGCGATGTGTATCGAAGCTTGCGTTTTGTGAGTCTCTGCCGGAATGACGTCGAAAATCACGTCGTGAACGCTGACCTTATCACCTAACCGAATTAAACCATTCTGGATGCGTACACCGTTAATGTAAGTTCCGTTGCTGGATTTCAGATCCATCATGACGATTTTTTCTTTGTAGACGTGAATTTCGCTGTGTTCTTTCGAAACACCTTGGCTGATAAGCTTAATATCGCAAGTCATCCCGCGACCAATCACGTTCTTGCCCATCTTCAAATCTATAATTTGCCCAGCTTGTGGGCCGGTCAACAGCCTAATGGCCCACATGGAGTTTCTCTCCTATTTGAAGTTGAAGTTCCTGCGCTCGTCCCGCGCCAAATTCGATAACGGAGCGTGCGCCCCAAACTGGCCAAATTAATTTATAGGGTTTCACCTGGTGGTGGATTGCTTTGATGATCATCTCTTTATCTATAAAAACGCAGTCGATGGTCATCTTCATGAAAAAGGTGTGGATGGAATTACAACGTGGAATCAACAAGGCCTCTTCAGGTCCCATATTCGATTTTCCCAATAGACCCTTACCACGTGCCCATTCGGTCGTGGCGACACTTAAGTCGGAGATCAATTGTTGTTGTCGCGTATCACTTTTCAGAATAGCCATCCTTTATTTTCCGCCACCGTATATAAAGCTCACCGCCACTGGTCCAAAAACCATGATGAAAACGGCCGGCAAAATAAACAACATGAGCGGCATCAATATTAATTGCGAAGCGCGTGCTCCGGCTTTTTCTGCGCGGACGAATCTTTCGAGTCGCATTTGTATAGACTGGTCTTTAAGAACTTTTGAAATACTAGAACCGCTGGCTTCAGCATCGATCAAAACGGCCACGAAACTTGTAATCTCTGGAATGTCGAGCCGTTCGCCCATATCCCGAAGTGCTTGAGTTTTTGAAGAACCAATCTTGGTATCTTTCAGTACAGTGCCTAGTTCGTCTGCGAGGACGCTTTGACTGACGTCCGCTTTATCGACAATTTTTTGAATCGCGGCAAAGAAATCTAAGCCCGCCTCAACCGAAAGCGCTAATAGATCGATGAAGAATGGCAAATCACCACGGACCGAAATCTCGCGACGTTTCTTTTCTGCAGACGCGTGCATTTGTGGAAATACGAACCCGCCAAGGCCAAGTATTATCATCACGAACAATGGCAGATCCAAAGCCAAAGCAAAATTCATGATGACCATGAAGACCGGGAACATAAATCCCCATAAAATCTGCAAACCGATAAACTCGTCTTCATTCAACTCTTTTGAAAGGCCGGAGGTCAAAATGTATCTGCGAACACGCTTACGGTAACTGACGCTCTTTACACGAGGGGCATGTTGCAGAGTAAACTGATGCACCAGTGGACGAGAAAAATTGATCACCGGAGATTTTGATTTTACGGGCTCGCTGTTGTTAGCCCACGATAATTGCTGAGAGTCTTTGTTGCTTGAAAACAAAGCAGATACGAAGAGGTAAATACTAAGTCCCCCGAGCACGAAGCCTGCTATCAGTAATAAATCTGCGCTTCCCATTCAACTCTCTTTGTGTTCAAGTTATCGTATGTACCAACTTGTGCTGGCATCCGAGTCCCCGCGCCGAAAACAACTTCTTGAAACTAACGGTTTTGTTTTCGATGTGGTTCCAGTTAAAGTATCGGAAATTCCTGATAAAAACCTGAATATCGATGAGCAGATTTTGGACATTGCTAGTCGTAAGGCCAAGGCTGCTTTTGCACTGCTGAAACCCAAGCTGGACGCGCCTTTCGTGTTACTCGCCGCAGACACAATGGTAGTTTATCACGACCAGACCTTCGGCAAACCACGGAATCAAGACGAAGCTTACGAATTCTTAAGCCTTTTGTCTGGGAAAACACACGAAGTGAAAACAGGATTGATGCTTGTCGAAAGTCTAGGCGGCAAGACGGTGTCTCATCTTGAGACTTCTCGAGTGAGTTTTAAAAATCTAACCGATGAACAAATCTGGACCTACATCCAGTCCGGAGAACCGATGGATAAGGCCGGTGCATACGCTATCCAAGGTATCGGAAAAAAATTGGTCGAAAATTTCGAAGGCGATTATGACAATGTCGTTGGTCTTCCGGTAAAAGTTTTTGCGGGTTTACTAACGAAAGCCGGATGGCAAGTCAGGAAGTTATCATGAGCTACGAAGCCGTGATCGAAGACTGCAATCAGCAACTGAAAACACTTGGACGAACTCGCGAAAGCCTTAAAATTTTGGCGGTATCAAAGTTACAGCCATTACAAAAAATAAAAAATTTATACGAAATCGGCCATCGCAACTTTGCGGAAAATTACGTGCAGGAAGCTTTACTAAAACAGGAAAATTTGCACGATTTATCTCTGGAATGGCACTTCATCGGCTCCTTACAAAAAAATAAAGTAAAACTTGTCGTCGGCAAATTTGAGCTTATTCACTCGGTTGACTCGGTAGAGCTTGCGCGAGCAATTTCGAACCAAGCTCAGAAAATAAACACGACGCAGAAAATACTACTTCAAGTAAATTTAGCTCACGAAATCACGAAGGGCGGCTTTACCTCAGAAAGCCTCAGCGCGATATGGCCAGAAGTTTGTGAACTTTCTGGAATATCGATAACCGGATTGATGACCATGCCTCCTCTTACGGATGACCCGGAGGACGTACGCTCTTACTTCCAAGAGCTGGCCAAGTTGCAAATTGATTTGATCAAACGTGGTTCGGGCAGACATAAAATGCGCGAACTTTCTATGGGAACTAGCCACGACTATCATGTGGCCATTGCGGAAGGAGCTACCATTGTTAGACTGGGGACGATACTCTTCGGAGAGAGACCAAGTAAGAACTAAGGGACCGACCATGAACCAGCTTTTAAAACGTCAGAAAATCGGCTTTCTCGGCGCCGGCAACATGGCGCAAGCGATTATCAAAGGCATGATCGAAAGTGGTTTGACCACGGGCGATCAAATTTTGGCCAGCAATCGAACGCCGGGCAAACTGCAAAAACTAACAGACCAGTTTAAAATTCAGAGCATGGATAGCAACGAAGCGCTCGTTGAAAACTCCGACATCGTAATTTTAGCGGTGAAACCGCAAGATCTGCTATCGGCTATCGAACCGATCGCGAGTGCTTTTAGCGATGACCAAATCGTGATTAGCCTTGCTGCAGGAATTCGGATGAAGACTTTAGAAAAATGTCTGCCTAACGCACGGTTGGTTCGGATGATGCCGAACACGCCATCGCTGATCGGTCGCGGCGTTATCGGATACCTTACTGCCGAAGAAGACGAAGCTTTGCAAACAATGATGGACGATATGTGTTCACCGCTTGGTTACACCCTTAAAGTCGAAGACGAAGAACAGCTCGAAGCCCTGATGGTTTCGGCATCGTCGGGCACCGGTTTCGTTTTAGAAATGATGATGTACTGGCAAGACTGGATCCTTGAACACGGCTTCGACGAACAGACCGCAAAAAAGATGACGGTGGAAACTTTCATCGGGGCTGCAATGCTTGCATCAAATTCAAAAGATATTTCGTTTGAAGAGCTCCAGGCCAGAGTCGCATCCAAAAAGGGTGTAACGGCAGCTGGACTTCAGTCCATGCGCGAACTCGAGATTGAACGCGCTCTCCGCATCAGTTTTGAAAAAGCGGCAATGCGAAGCAAAGAAATCTCTCGCGAAATCAAGTAACTGGGCTTATTCTAAAAACCAATCAAAAGACATACAAGTTCACGGAGGAACTCGATGAAAATTACTCCTATCGATATTATTCACAAATCATTCTCTAAAAAAATGATGGGCGTAGACAGCGCTGAAGTGATGGAATTTTTGGCACAGATCGCATCGCAAATGGAGCTTTTGTTGCAAGAGCGCAATTCTATGCGCGAAGCTATGCGCGAAAAAGAACTGAGCCTCATGGAGTATAAGGATCGCGATCAAGTTCTAAAGAATACGATCACGACCGCATCACAAATGACCGAACGACTTCGCCAGGACGCAGATCGCGAAGCGAAACTAATCATTGCGGACGCCAATCAAAAAGCCGAAATCATCATGCGTGATTCCCGTGATTCACTTAAAAAAATGTACCAAGAAATCACGGATCTAAAGCGTGCAAGAATGCAGTTTGAGGCGAACCTAAAGGCCCTCGTGCAAGCGCACTTAAGCCTCGTTGAACAGGGCGAAAAGTATATGCCACAAATGCATTTGCCGAACTACAATATGGTCACGAACCAAAACCAAAACGATAAGTCTTCGAGCGTGTCCCCTCTCGCTTCGGAGTAAATGTGATCACCAAGACGGATCAAGGTGCAAAGCTGAACGTCTTTATTCAACCAAATGCTTCTAAGAACGAAATCATTGGGCCCCACAACGGGGCCCTTAAAATTAAAATTCAAACTCCTCCCGTCGACGGCAAAGCCAACGAAGAACTGATCAAATTCCTGTCCAAAATTTTGGAACACCCAAAAAAGAATATAGTGATTTTAAAGGGCGAAACCAGCCGGAGTAAGCTTGTGCTCATCACGGGCTTAGGTCTAGAGCAGATCAAACAAAAGCTCGGTATTTAGGCACAAAAAAATTTGCCGATAAGATATGCATGAATTTCCGCGATGAAATCTTAGAACTTTTTAAAAAACTTCGGAACGAAAAAACGAATCATATCGTTTTGGCCGAGGATCTCTGTGAAGTACTCAATAAACATCTATCCACAAAACTGACTCATCGTGAAGTGTACGTCTGCATTGATAAGCTTCACCCCACAATCGATCACTTTTTTAAAATGTTGATTGGTCGAACCGGGATGATCGACATTGCCCGCGGCGTTGAAGTTGGTCAGTTGGTTAAAGAAGAGTTCCCACACTTTTTTACCGAACACGCCTCTTATAAAAAAATAGGTACTTGCTAAGACCTTTTGTGATCCAAGTCACTTTGGATGTGGGTTTCTTGTTTGAAAGTCTTCACTGCAAACAGGCATAGTGCCCCTCATACTCCTGTCTTTTAGGTGGCATCACGCCTCCAAAAACTTTAGTACTTCGGAATCGATCGAAGCTTTAACTGACAATCTTTTCAGATGCGTGATGCATCCGGAAACCAGGGGCATTGGGGACAGTGTCCCCAATAGACACGATGTCTGTTTGCAGTGAACGTTTCAGTAGCGAAAAGTCAGAATAATACTGAGGGATCAAAAGACAAACCCATATGTAGAAACGCAAGTAGTTGTTAAGACCGACGTTTCTTTTTTCGTTTCAGTTTTAACTGAACTTCTCCGCCACTGGAGTCTTCTTCGATGACAGGCGCATTGTCATTCTTCGGAGCTTTTTTCATCGCAACTCCATCTTCGGCCGGAACAAGTTCATTACTGGATCTGGGCTTATTCCTTGGAGTTGGCGTGCCCTTTTTTTCAAATATTTTCTGATCGACCCCGTCATTCGTTTCTTCTTTGAAGCGTGGAACTTTGCGTTCAGAGCTTAGATCGTCTTCGTTCGTCGAGGTGCCCGAACCACCCGGCTTCAGGTAATAGCTCGGTTGGCTATCCCAAGCGAAACCAAAATTGACACCTACATGAAATCCCGCAGCCATCGAAGCCCCGGAAATCGTTGTTCCCGCGCCAACGGCCATTGAAAGAGCGCGCGTGAATTTAAATTTTGCGTAAACTTCGGAATCGATAATTGACGGATTCACAGAATAAAACTTCAGACTGCCGCCGTTGACCCGATCGTTCACTTGAAGCCGCAGACTTTT
>JACMRP010000034.1 GCA_014376325.1 Pseudobdellovibrionaceae bacterium | reverse complement strand
GCCAAAAACAAAAGCGCGAAAGCCCAAAAACTCATTCTTTTTTCTGGCTGTATTGACCGATAAGCAGACCCGTCAGCACGATGCTCATAGCGACAGAAATCATCGTGACGGTACGGCTTGTTTCAGGACTGACCAATGCTTCGCGTGAAGGCACAAAAATCAAATCATCGTGGGCTAACCGCAATGTGCTGCCGCCCCCTTGCTGAATCAGCTTCTGCACGTCGACCTCATAAGTACCGCGGTGTTCTTCGAGGGCTTTATTATTGAGCTGTGCCCAATCTTTAGGCTCTGTCTTACGAACCATGACTTCCGAAAAGTCGCCGGTACTGTTGGTGCCGCCCGCTAGGGTCAGTAACTTCAGCAAATCAGTATTGCTCGGAACGTAGTAGATGCCCGGTTTTTGCACACCACCGAGAAGTTGAACCGAGATCAACGATTCTTTCGGGGATGAGCGGAAGATGTATTCGGAAGCTTGTTGGGGCGCTTTGATATCGCCGACCGAGCCAAGTTCGCTGAGATTGCTCGCCGCCGCGGCGGTTGAGGTCCAAGCCGTTAAAAAAGCCATGCTGAATTTAACTGTATTCTTGGTAAACGTGTTCTTAAACAAAGAATTCCTCCGAGCTAGAGGGGCTCAATATAATCGCCTCGACCTTTATCGAGAAGTAAAGATTTTGGTAACGTAAACTCTACCCGGCGGATAAATTAATACCTATGACGAGTCCAGTGCCAGAACACGAAAAATTATTTGATGAAATTAGCAGTAAACTCAATGAGCTCAGCCACCGTTATCAAGACGGTATCCCGGTCGAGGAAGCCCCTTCCCAGCAGCAACGCTTAGAGCGGATGCAGGGCCAGTTGAAAAGATTTCAGACTGATATGGAAGGGACTAACGTCGACCTTCTCGAGAAAATCAAAAGTCTCGAAAACGTGAATTTCTCACAAAACGAAATCACGGGCCAGCTCCGTCAGATCACCGAACAGCTAAATCATGAGCGCCTGATGAATTCCAAATTAAGCAATGACCTCGCGAAGTCCTTAGAACTTTGCCTTCAATTGCAGTTGGAAATCCAGGGGCTGAAAGCCCGCGCGATGGCGATCCAAACTGAAGAGAAAAAGTTCAGCAATTCTCTGATCGAAAAAACCCGCAATCTTCAACGTGATCTAGAACTGACCCAAGTTTTAAAAGACGAAATCACGATGGAAATGGCGAAAGCTAAAGCGGCAATGCAACGTCAAGAAAACGCGTGGGCCGAAAAAGAAGCGCAGTTGCTTGCAAACATCGAAGTCCTGAACAATGAAAAAACTCAAATGCTCGCAAGCATCGATGAGCTCAACGGGATGATGGACGACAAAGACGGACAGATTTTGCTGCTCTCTCAAGAGTTCGAAAAAATGTCCGTATCTTTGAATGAAGTCGAAGGTTCGGCACGTCAGCAAGGCGACGTTCTAAAAAACTTGATGACCGTGGCCGAATCAAAAATTGTTGAGATGAAATTGGCGCTGGATAAAAAACACAGCGAAGCTGCGGATTACTACAGCCACTTACAAAAAGCGTTGGCACAAGTCAGCGTGCTGAACCAAGAAAACATCACGCTGAAAGATTACGTTGCGAAGCTCAACTACTATCACCAACAAACGCAAGCAATCCAAGCAGCGAACCTCGCGCAGAATCAGTAAATTCAAAAAATATTTTTTATCACGAAGGCAGGATCTCCTGCTTTTTGCTCTAGGAAGGCTTCAGGTGCCGACTTGGAACTAGGTCAAAATAAATAAATCGCAGTAAATATTTAAAAACTGTTTACAGGATCCGCGCTTCTGTGAGAATCTCTGATCACTCTATTGAAAGGAGGCCGCGATGATTGAAAATATGAATACTCTGCTAGGGATTCACCCGATGAACGATTCCAAACTAGGAATTAACTCCGACGTGGCCTCTAAAATTGCAGTCTTTTAGATAACTAAATAAGACTTAAATAATCATCCCCACATTTTAATCAATCCCGAGGAATTCATTTTCTTCGGAACACAAACCAAAAGGGTTTTCTTTTTGGTTTACCAATCGACTCTCATCCGGAGTTTCGTTTTACGGCCATAAAACGTTTTTGGGTGAGCATTTATCAACTCGGGCATTTCTGTGTCCGAAGGAGGAAGCTATGTTTGCTTTACAGCAACGAAAAAAGGAATGGGAGCACTATAACCAGAGGGTTTTAGTGAGACTCGTTCAAACTTCTACGAATGTCTCAGTCGAAAGCGTGAAAGCGGCCGGTTTATTAACAAGCTTCCTCATATACCTGATCTATAAAACGATGAAGGGAATGCTCGCTCTAGGTGCCTTTATGGTTTGCGGATCGCAAATGATACGTAAGGTAGCTCCGGGAAAAAGACCGCTCGAATATTACGAATTCAACCGACATACGTTGGAACAAATCAGGACCCCCCACTCGTGGCGGTAATCTGTTTGGACGGAAGGGGCTCCCCCTTCCGTTTTTTTTCATTACAACTAGGAGATAGAATCCGTGTAGTGACAAAACATCTTAAGGTAAAAGCCTTCCGGAAATTGCAGGATCGTTGGATGATCGGCCGCGTGCCCACCACGAGTCAGATTGCGTGCTTGCCAACCATTGCGCTGGATGGCCTTACGAATTGGCTCTTTAAATCCTTCTTCGTCCAACAAACCCGAACAAGAGCAAGAAATCACGAATCGATTGTTTTTGATCAAACGAAACGCCTGCGTGTTCAGTTTTAAATAAGCGTGGGTTCCCGTCGGAATATCCTTCTTCGACTTTATAAATGCGGGGGGATCCGCGACGATAATGTCGAAGCTGCGACTCGTGAATGCGTCCATACCATCTAGCACGTCCACCTTATGGACCACGACCGTCGCACCCTCACGTTCGGCATTTGTCATTGCGAATTCTAGCGCGGGGGCAGAAACGTCCGCCACGTGCACTTCAACTTCAAAGCCTTCAGACTTCAGCGCGCGTGTGATTTGCGTCGACCAGTGACCTACGTAGCAGCACAGATCTAGAACCTTGATCGGCGCCGATTTTAGCTCGGGGTGCGCCTTCGCCCAGCTCTTAAAAATTTGCACGGCCTGATAAATGTTCTGAGTTTGATCAAGAAAAAATCCGGTTTTTTGGCCCGTAGCGAGATCACAACGCATGCGGATCACCGAATCATCACTGGCAGAGTTCAGTAAGATATCCACAGAGCTTAGATCGATACCCTCGATGATTTTGAGCGTCTTCGGTTCTTCTTTTTGCAAGCCCTCTAGTTTTCGGACGTTCACGTCGTTTCGTAAAACAACGGCAGTCCGCTCCCAAGGGATATCGGTCAGCTTCATTTCGACTGCCGCGGAAACCAGCTGCTTGAAAAATCCTTCGCAGTCTTGAAGCGCTTTGTTCAAACCCGCAGTCACGAGTTGAACGGCAAAGACTTGCCCGCGAAGGCCTTTTTGTTCCACGAAGTAATAATCTAAAACCAATCCCGGCAAAAAATCGGATTCGCCAAAACACAGTCGGAAACTGCCGCGGAAACCAGCTTCTTTGCGAACTTTCCACGCGTCGGTGACTCGCTTCGTAAGTGCGGCGAATCCCAGTGGCTCGCGTTCCAGGGGATCAAAGCTCAAAGCACGGAACGAGATCAGAGAGTGCGGATTGCCGTAACCACGCGCAACGAACTTTCCGTTGGAATCTTGAAGTTCGATAAATTCGCCGGAGCCTATGTTTTTTGGACTGCTTGCTAATTCGTTCGAAAACACCCAAGGATGACCGCTGCGAACCCTGCGATCCGCGCCGAGTTTTAATTTCCAGATAACCATTACTCGACCTCTTTAACGGTGAAAACTAACAACTGGGTCTTTTCTCGCGCGGAAAAATTATTGTCGCTCATAACTAGCAAAGTTTTACGTCCATCGGACAAATTCGGTCCCCAAGAAAGGTTCTCGAAGTTTTCGAGCTTTTCTTTGCCCGGTTTACCGTTCACGAGGAGTTCTTCAAGATCAACCAGCTTGTCTTTTCTAGGAGAACTGACCTTCGTGCCCGGAATATTTGCAACCTTCGAAACATCTTTTGTTCCCTGAAAATCCACCATGTAGATCGCGCCGGTGTAGCGAATGCCTTTTGAGCCGAGCCTCGCTCCACGCTCCAGCACTAAAAATTTACTTTCTTTCCAGTACAGCATTTCAGAAACGCCACGGAATAACTCCGGCCCGAGATCCGTTTGGGTCGGCGTCGAAATTAAGTAGGGCAATTCTTCAATGACCTTGTACACTTCTTTGTCTTTGGCAAAATGAACAAGCCGCAGCCACATCGCGGTGTCTTCGCCTTGTGGTTGGTCTGTCAGAATCGGCGCTTCCGACATTGCGTAGAGATTGACCCCGTCGGAAGTGGCCGTTAAGGATTCGAAACCACGATTGTTTTCGATACCTTTTTTCTGCTCCCCTAACATCTCCGGAAGAAATTTATCCGGAATCGCGAGATCGCTTTTAAATGAACCATCGGCACCGGTAATAAAAATCTTCGGCAAAGATCTGGGTTTAGCGTTATTATCCCCTTCAGAACTTAAAACTAAGTTTCCGTCCGGCAAAATTACGATCGCTTCCAGATCCAAAGAGTTTTTGCCCGTTCCGGTGATCGGAATAGCCTTCAGCGGAGTGAGCTGGACGTTGTCGCCTTTGATTTTTAAATCGAGTTCGTAAGCGCGCGCCCCACCGAATTTGCCCCGGTCGTCACTGATCGAAATCAAGTGTTCACCATTCCAGGCCATACCCGAAAGCCCACCGACCGTGCTGTCTTTCAGCTTAGAAATTTTCGGCAGAGAGGTTTCGCTGAAAAATTCTAGCCGGAGACTTCCCGCATATCCTTCAACGGATAGCAGGATTAAAAATAAACAAACTAACTTCGCCATCGGAGCTCTGTTTCCGGAACGGGGTTTACGAACGGACGGTTTTCCGTCAAATGCTGATCCCATTCCGATTTAAGAGAGTAATACCACCTTGCTTGAGTGTCGGCATCCTTGATTAACATTAAGGTGGGATCGTATTTCAAGCCATCTTGTTGTTTCGATACGGCCTGCATATCTTGATTCAAAAAAACTTTCGCGAATTTATGAATTGCCGGTTTGATGATACTAAGCCATGCAAAATCCCAATAGGCCAATTGATGAACCATGGTTTCTTTTTCATTCATGGGGGTTAGCGCCGTGTACGAATAAAAATTTCGTTTGCCCACTTGCACGTGTTCAACGCGGACGCACGGGAGGCTAAAAGTAATCTCGGTCGTGGGAACTCCGCCCAATATTTTATATGCTTTCGAATTCGACGATGGCTGGTGACGAACCATCTGAAAGCCGTGACTGACCGGTGCAAATTTTTTGCGCTTTTCGTGCATGGTTTTTTCGCTCCGCCAAAACCAACTTTTATGAACGTAGGGGCCGTGCGCTGGATCCATCAAACCGATGACCGCGTGATCAATGTGGCAAGGGAAAATACACTTTTCAATAATTCGCGGCTTTACGTCTTTAGGCAATGGGCCCATGTACGGAATCGGTGGCGCTTTCGAAAGATCAAAATCTTTATCTCCCATGAAAACCCAAATGAGTCCCTGCTGCTCTTGCGCAGGATAGTGCTTCACCTTGATCTTTGTGCAGTCGATATTTTGACCTTCGCACAAAGACGGTATCTCCGTACAGGTGCCTTCGTGATTGAACTTCCAACCGTGATACGGGCATTCGACTTGATCATTGACCACACGACCGTAACTCAGCGGGATTCCCCGATGCGGGCAAACGTCCCTCAGCGCCGATACCACTCCGTGCGAATCACGGTAAAAAACAACCGGCTCACCCAGGATCAAGCGTGACTGCATAGAATTTATTTTCAAATCTTTCGTGGTCAGTCCCACGTACCAGACATTGCGTAAAAAAGTATTAGCCATTTCGAATTCCTGCCCGAAGCTCCGCAAGCAGTACGGTGTTTTCAAGTAAAGTGGTGATGGTCATCGGCCCAACTCCACCCGGAACCGGCGTGATCGCCGATGCGATGTCAGCCATCTCTTCAAAACGCACATCGCCGCACAGTTCACCGCCACCCGTTCCGTGCATGCCAACGTCGATGATTATCGAACCCTGCTTAAAATCATCTTTGCCGAGAAATCTTTTTTGTCCGGCGGCGACGACAACGATGTCGGCATTTTTTGTGAAGAATCTTAAGTCGCGCGTTTTGGAGTGACAGATGGTAACCGTCGCGTTCGCGTCGTTCAAAAGCAGCGCCATCGGTTTTCCGACGATTTGACTTCGCCCAATCACGACCGCATTCATTCCGCTGACGTTGATTTTATAATGTTCCAGAATGTGCATAATTCCTGAGGGTGTGCACGGGTTCACGATTGCTTTTCCGGCCATCAGGTATCCCGCACTGACGTAAGTCAGACCGTCGGCATCTTTTTCGGGCATGATGCTTCGAAGGACCGGATCGACACTGAGATGTTTCGGCAAAGGAAGTTGAACAAGTATCCCGTCGACTTTGGGATCTAAATTCAGTTTTTCGATCCACTGATTCAAACTGTCTTGCGTAGTTTCCGCCGAAAGGTTGTGAACGGCAGAATCCATTCCAAGTTTGTGGCAGGCTTTTTCTTTATTGCGAACGTAAACTTGGCTTGCCGGATCTGCACCAACGAGAAGAACCGCGAGATGCGGCGCTCTTCCTGTCTTCTGTCGGAAAGAATCGACTTTCAGTTTCAAGGCTTCCCGGCGCGCGGCCGCGACAACTCTGCCGTCCAGAAGGATCATCAAGCACCACCTTTAAGGACTGTGATATTATCCATTTACTGAGGAAAATCAATAATTTATCTACTTAAAAACGGAATGTCCGGCGGGCGGCGGACTGCTTGACGGTCTGAAGCCGCTAGATTATGGTACAAATTCTTGAAACCACGGGGGATTTTAAAATGGCTGAAAAAGTAAAACTATCTAAAGACGGAAACTCCATCGACTTTGTGCAAACGGACAGCATCCCCACTTCGCTGAAAAAATTCCGTCAGAGCCCAGAAATCGAAGGATTTTACCGCTTCGTTTTCGAAAACGACCTGCAAAAAGAAACTTACGAAATCATGGATAAGTTGATCATCGCGCGGAAGGCAAAAAAATCCATCGCGGCGAAAGAAGCGAAGGCTGCCGCGAAAGAAGCCGAAGCGGCTAATAAAGGCGCGAAGGCGGCGGCTCCAGTTAAAACAAAAAAGAAGTAGTCGATCTAAAAGACTATTTATTCGAATCAGGATCCGTAACCCGGATCCTTTTTTTATGCCCTACGATCTAAATGGTTCTGCGCACGGGATCTCGTTTTGCTCCTTTTTTCAGGAAACAGGAGAAAACAAATGCATCTACCCAACAAGACCCTTCAAAATAAAAAAGGCCAGAGCCTGATCGAATACCTTATCATCGTTGCGATCGTCGCGGTCGGCACCATGTCGATCGTTCGCGTCGTCGGCAAAAACGTTTCGGTTCAATTCGCGAATGTCGCGAAGGCTCTTGGCAGTGGCGACGACAGCCAGCTAAAGGCCGAAAAGATCGATTCTAAAATGTATAGTAAAAAAGACCTCAGTAACTTCCTGGACGGCGCGACTTCCAGTGACAGCAAAAAATAATTTTCGACTTAAATTTATTAACGGACAAAGTACGGTCGAAGCCCTCGCAGTCGCGACGGCTTTGGTCGGATTCTTTTCCGTGCTTTTAGTCGTCACTTATTTTGGCTTCGTACGAGTTGGCATGAGCTACCTGCTTCACGAACACCTGGTATGCGAAGAAACCGAGGGACGTTCCCGGTGTCGTGAAACTTTTGTGAAAGCCGCAAGGCCGTTTCTGATTTTCGCAGAAATTCAAATTTTCGAAAGCCAGCGCCGACGGCAAAAAATAAGCAATAGACTGGAGCTCCGCATGCCATTCAAAAAAACAATGAAGTTCAAGAACGAGCTGGGACTTTACCAATGAAGTCCGCGCGAGGAGGATTCGCGCTGCAAGCGCGACAAGGATTCGCCACTGTTTTGTTTTTGGCGTTTGTGCCCGTCTTTGCTGCTTGCAGCCTAGCTTTTTATTTTGGCTTTGCGTTCATGAAAGCGGATATGGCAACACTGAATGTCTGCCGCTCTGGACAACTTGCCATTCAGGATAAAGTGGGCCGCGATCTAGAAAAACTTCTGAATTTAAATCCGAAGGCCCTAAAACTGCGGGCCGATCAGTTCCTTGCAGAGCGCAAACTTCAGATCGCGGTGACTTCGGGCAATCCGTACGCGATCGCGGCCGCCGAAGCGAGACTTCTGTACGTCCAATCTCGAAGGCAAACTCTCGCGGCCAGGCAGCGAATCCTTATTCAAAGTGCGAATGCGAAATTCGCGATTGGCACTCCCCAAATCACGCAAGCTATCTTGAGCGAATGGAGGACGCAGATGGCGCCAGTACGACCTTGGCTCGCGGGAAATATTCTTCTGTCGACACTAAAAGTGCCGACATTGGCCGTTCAGCCGGATTTTCCGGACAAAGCACCGGCCTACCAGCGCGTACCGCAATTTGAGGAGGTGCAGAGCTGGGCGCACAACTGGCAGCTGCAGATGGAAGGAAGCAACTGGATAAAACACTTTCTTACGTTCCGGGGGAGATTTCAAAGATCATGCAGCACTTCACTTTACGCCGACAAAAATTCTTGGATCGGGAAACTGAAACAGGCCAGATCCTTGTTGAATCTTGCTTCATCCTCATCTTTTTAGCCGTTCTTCTTATGGGCCTT
>JACMRP010000253.1 GCA_014376325.1 Pseudobdellovibrionaceae bacterium | reverse complement strand
TTTGCTTGATAAAACAGTGAACGGCAAAAAGACCTCTTTCCGCTTCACCTTGATCCATCCGAATAAAGACAACGAAAAATACTGGACGATGTACAAAGAAGATCTCAAAAAAGTCGGTATCGACATGGAGATCAAGTACCTCGAGTGGAATTCATTCTTAAAAATCTTGGATGAAGGCAACTTCGACGCGGTTTCTTTGGCTTGGGGCGGTGGCGACATCACTTGGGATCCAAAACAGATCTGGCATTCTGCGAGCGCCGTTCCTGGTGGAAGTAATTTCATCGGTTACAAAAATCCAGAAGTCGACAAATTGATCGACGAAGCTCGCCAAAGTTTGGACGAAAAGAAACGCAAAAAACTCTTAAACACGGTTTACGAAAAAATTGCGGCAGATGCTCCTTACGTATTCATGTTTAACGATAAATTTGAGTTCTACGCGAACTCTTCCAAAGTTCAAATCCCTGCTGAGACTTTCAAGTACGGCATCGGTGTTGATTACTGGTGGATGAAACCGTAATCACTGAAGGAGCCGGACTTTGTTCGTTTATCTCGTTCGCCGTTTATTATTGATGATCCCTACTCTGATAGGGATCACCTTGCTGACTTTTGTTTTGATCAACCTGGCTCCTGGCAGCCCGATCGAACAAAAGCTGCAGGCAATCCGTTTCGGTTCTACAATGGGTGGAACTGGGGGCGGTGCTTCGGGCAGCTCTGGTTCTCGAACCGAAAGTGGAGTCAGCCAAGAAGTGGTTGAAGCGCTCAAGAAGCAGTATGGTTTCGATAAGCCACTGCACGTTCGATATTTCATCTGGTTAAAAAACCTGTCTCGTTTTGATTTTGGCGATAGTTTTACCTATGAAGAACCCGTCTTTGACGTTATCGCGAGCAAAATGCCCGTGTCTTTGCAGTTCGGTATCGCCTCTTTGTTTTTAACTTATTTAGTTTCGATCCCCCTCGGTATGCGAATGGCCATCAAAGCGGGAAGCAATTTTGATCGCAGTGTTGGGCTCGCGCTGAACTTTACTTACGCAATTCCCAGTCTTGTTCTGGGGATTATTTTGATCACCGTTTTTGCGGGCAAATTGGATTGGTTTCCGATTGGTGGATTCAGATCGGACAATTACGAAGAGCTGACTGCAGCCGGCCAGTTTGTCGATCGACTTCACCACTTTATTTTGCCGCTAGTTTGCTACATGATCGGTGGATTCACTCAAGTTAGTTACTTGATGCGGAACTCGATGTTAGAAGTTATTAAGGCGGACTACACCCGGACCGCTCGCGCGAAAGGACTTTCGGAAAGAGTCGTCCTTTACAAACATGCCATGCGAAATGCCCTGATCGCCTTGGTGCCTGGGTTTGCAAGTTTCTTCGGAGTTTTCCTTGCGGGTTCTTTGATCATTGAAAAATTATTTAATTTAGACGGCATCGGGCTTCTTGGTTATAAATCGGTTTTATCCCGCGATTACAATGTCATCATGGGTTTAACGTTTATCTCTTCGCTTGTTTTGCTTGTGGGTCGCGTTTTCAGCGACGTGATGTACGTATTGATTGATCCAAGGATTGATTTTAAATGATCGAGAAATATCTTATCCGAGACGAATTAACCCTGAAACGTTATCGCCGATTCAAGCGACATCGTTCGGCCGTGGTCTGCGTTTGGATATTTGTTACTTTGGCGCTTTTAAGTTTCACGGGTGAGTTTTGGGCGAACAATGCGCCCCACGTGATGAAGTACAAGGGCACTATCTATTATCCGCTATTCAAAGATTATCATCCGTCACTTTTTGGTCGCGAAGATATTCAGGTGACTGATTACCGTGCGCTCGAGTTCGGACCAGAGGACTGGGCAATGTGGCCATTGATTCAGTGGACACCGTACGAAGCAAACTCTTTTGTGGATTCTTATCCTGCTCCACCAACCCGGTATAACTTGATGGGGACCGACGATCGTGGCCGGGACGTGCTTGCGCGTTTGCTTTACGGGTTTAGGTATACATTTGGTTACGCGGTCGGCGTTTGGTTTCTGAGTTACTTGATCGGCTGCGCGATTGGTGCGGCGATGGGTTACGCGGGTGGTATGACCGATTTGATCGGCATGCGCCTAATCGAAATTTTTGAAAGCTTACCGTCCTTGTTCATTTTGATTACGTTGATCGCTCTGTTTAATCCAGGAATTGGAATGTTGATTATTTTCAGCGTCCTGTTCGGCTGGACCGAGATCACGCACTATATGCGTGGACAATTTCTAAGCCTCAGAAAACGCGAATTTATCGAAGCTTCGCGCGCTGTCGGCGCAGGCCACACGCGCATCATCATGAAGCATTTATTGCCGAACGCGCTGACGCCGATCATTACGCTGACTCCATTTACGATCGCGGCGAATATTTTAGGTTTGTCGGTTTTAGATTACTTGGGACTTGGACTTCGTCCACCAACGCCAAGTTGGGGAGAACTCTTAGAGCAAGGGCAGAATTACTTCACGACGTCTGATTGGCTAGTTTGGTATCCAACGGCCATGCTGGTGCTTACGCTGACGTTACTGATCAACATCAATCTCGCGGTTCGCGACGCCTTCGATTCCAAATCTGCGGTAGGTTAGGAAGCTGACCGCTTTTGGCAAAACGAATTCCCGGAAACTAAGTCAAACCAAACCAAAAAAAAGGAGCCGAAGCTCCTTTTTTTTATTCTGGTTCTTCGAGATACGTATATCCCGAAAGTCCTTCTTCATAATGCTTGATCAGCAACTTCGCTTCTTGCTTGGTGATCGTTCCCTTTTGGATGCTTTCTTCCGTCGCCTGGCGGACGTTGTCCACCATCTCCGAACGTCCGTACTGAACATAGCTTAATACTTCGGTCACGGTGTCGCCCGGGACGTAATGGTCGATTGTGTAACCGACTTCGCTGAGCGAAATGTGAACCGCATCGGTATCGCCGAACAAATTATGCAAATCGCCCAGGATCTCTTGGTACGCGCCGGTTAAGAAAATGCCCATGTAATATTGCTGACCGTCTTCGAACATGTGCACTCGAACCGTTTCTTTCGGCTCGCCAGATTCGGTGTCGATAAATTTTTCGATCACGCCGTCAGAGTCACAAGTTAGGTCCGCCAAGGTCGCGCTGCGGGTGGGCTCTTCCTGCAACTTATGGATCGGCATGATTGGGAACAGCTGGCCCACGGCCCAAGAATCGGGAACCGACTGAAAGACCGAGAAATTACAGAAGTAGGTGTCGCAAAGCTCTTTCGACAACGCTAACTGGATGTCTTCGGTGTCGGGCGTGATCTTCGCGAGCAGAGTCATCTTGGTCGCGATCGCGAAGTACATGGTTTCGCACCAGGCACGTTGCTCGAGGCTCAGTACACCGTAAGTAAACAGTTGCAAGGTCTCTTGCTTTGCCTGAGTTAAGTCATTGAAGCACTCGTTGATGTTGTCTTTGTTCACTTTTTCAAAGATGTATTGCATGTCTTGCATCAACGACGGATCTTTTTTCGTTGCAGGACGCGGGGGTTCGTCACGGAAAAGATTATTGATGCCGAGGACGTTGAAAATTAAAACCGAGTGATGCGCCACCAAGAAGCGGCCGGATTCGGTCACGATATTTGGATGCGGAATATTTTTTTCATCACACAAAGTTTGCAGAACCGAAACGATGTCGTTCGCGTATTCTTGTTCAGAATAATTGACGGAGCTGTCGGAAGAACCCGTACCGTCGTAATCAACGCCCAAACCGCCGCCAACGTCGATGTACTTTAGACCCGCGCCCATCGCGTAAAGCTCGGTGTAGAAACGCGCGCCTTCTTTGAGTGAAGACTTAATGCTTTGGATCGACGGAACTTGCGATCCGATATGGTAGTGAAGCAGTTCCAAACAATCGAGCATGCCTTCGCGCCGAAGAACTTCGACGCCTTCTACGATTTCCATGGAAGTCAGACCGAACTTCGAACGGGCACCCGAAGAGTCGACCCATTTGCCAGCGCCCTGCGTGTTCAGCTTTGCGCGGAAACCAATTTTTGGACGGGCGTTGAACTTTTTCGCAACGTCCACGATCATTTTTAATTCTTCTTTGCGGTCGACAACGATAATCGTGTTGCGACCGAGTTTTTGCGAAAGGATCGCGGTTTCGATATACTCCGCGTCTTTGAAGCCGTTACAGATGATGACCGCGTTTTCGGTATTCATCAGTGCCAGGACAACTAGTAATTCAGGCTTAGATCCGCACTCTAGCCCCAGGCCAACGCCTTTGCCGTGTTTGACGAGCTCTTGAACCAAGTGGCGCTGTTGGTTGACCTTGATCGGGTAAACGCCGCAGTAGTTGCCCTTGTAACTATGGTCGACGAAAGCTTTTTGAAAACAACTGTGCAGAAGTTGAACGCGTGCTTTGATGATATCTGGAAAACGAATCATGATCGGAACGCGGATCCCGCGATCGAGTAGATCCTGCGTCAGTTCGAAAAGATCGACGGAAGGTCCGGTCGTACCCATCGGAGTGACGTTGACATTACCGGCAGAATTAATGCGGAAATAACCATTTCCCCAGTTATTGATTCCGTAAAGTTCGGCACTTTTTTCGGGACTCCAGGGATTTGACAGGTTGGTTGTCATCGGTGGTTTTCCTCCAACGTTTTCGTTCAGTTCAGTTTTCATCATACTGGGTCCACCCTACTTCACGATCAAGTTTAAAATCTTACCGGCTTTGTATATCACTTTGTCGGGTGTTTTACCGCCCAACGCCGCCACGACATTTTCGACCGACAAGGCGCCAGTCAGCGCCGTGGCTTCGTCCGCATCGAGTGCAAGTTCGACGGTGCCGCGCATTTTGCCGTTCACTTGGACACCGATCGTTGCTCTGTCATCCGCGACGAGCTGATTATCATATTTAGGCCAAGGCGCCAAAGAAACAAATCCAACGCCTTCCATTTTTTCCCAGAGCTCTTCCGCCAAGAACGGTGCGAAGGGCATCAGCATTTGTACGAGAGGTTTTAAAACACTCTTCGGTTTAACGTTGGCCTTGTAGATATCATTGACCAAAATCATCATGGCACTGATAGCGGTGTTGAAGCTCATCTTTTCGATGTCTTCGGTCACCTTCTTGATTGTTTTGTGCAAAACCTTTTGGAGCTCGGCGGAAGGCGATTCGTCAGTAAACACGTTTTGTCCGTCGTCGTTCACGACCAAACGGCTGACGCGGTCTAAGAAACGTTTCACACCTTCGACGCCGGTGGTGGACCAAGGCTTTTCGCTTTCTAGCGGCCCCATGAAACACACGAAAGCCCGCAGCGCATCCGCGCCGTACTTTTTGCTGACTTCGTCCGCGGTGACGCCGTTGCCTTTGCGTTTGGACATTTTTTGGTGGTCTTCGCCCAAGATCATTCCTTGGTGCGCAAGCTTCTTGAATGGCTCATCGTGCGTGACGAGTCCCGCGTCAAATAGCACCTTCGTCCAAAATCTTGCGTAGAGCAAATGC
>JACMRP010000033.1 GCA_014376325.1 Pseudobdellovibrionaceae bacterium | reverse complement strand
ATCAACCGTTTCAAGAGCCTTCGTAAAATCTTTGGCCGCGTAAAGTTTTACGACGACGCTCTGCATTTCACCGAAGAGTTCGTCGGTGCTTTTCTTTAGTTCCGCCTGCACGCCTTCAGCAATGGCTTTAGAAATGGGCATGCTCCCGATGGAGCTAACCACTGTATTAACAAAACCGGCGGCCTGTTCTAGAACGGCATTGAGCTTCGTCGACTTTTGTGGCCAAGGATAAGACTCTCCCAGCTCAAGAATTTTGGACTTTAGGACCCGGCGAGAGTTCTCTAGATCTGCGTGCACTTCGCCCAGGGTCTTCTGCACTTCATCTTCGGTCGCGGTCGCGGCAATCGCGGCGAAGGGGCTATCACCGAGTTCGGAGTTCGAAGTCGTGTTGGTATCAGAGTAGAATTTTTGAATCCAAGAAATTCCTAATTTAGAAATGCTCGCACGGTCAGACGACTTTCCTAGAACTACAAGATTGTCTGCTTGCTGAAAAAATATCGAAGTCGGAATCGTCCCTTGCCAGTTCAAATTTGTTTTCACGCTGGACGGATTTAACTTCTGACTTAGATCCGTATCACTGGTACGGGGACCAAAATTGG
Source organism: Pseudobdellovibrionaceae bacterium (assembly GCA_014376325.1). Next base: position 3,312 of record JACMRP010000033.1, on the reverse strand, counting down.
TCTTAGCGGGACCGAAGGCACGATCTTCCACCTTCGGGGCGCAAGCCCCGAGAAGTAACAATCCTATAATGATCAAACGGCCCGTTCTGTTCATGAACTTCCTTTTAGAAATTAGAAAAACAACATCACATTCAACTCTTGAGTCAGCTGGCGCTCAATATTTATTCCCGCGATAATATCTGAAATCTGGTAAGAGATGATCGCCGGGATCATCGCTTGTTTACTAAAGTAAGATTTGACGGAACTGTACGAAACTTCTGCCCGCGCTTTTTGATATTTTGCAGCGGTATTTAAATCGAGCAGCTCGTAGCGCTGCCCGCGACCACCCCGGTAAGCGTCCTGGTCCTTATCCGATGCCTCATACCCGGCAGCAACCGCGAGCTCTTCGCTGAAGTCGTAAACGATATTTCCACCGATCGAAGAGGTGTTGCCGATTTTTCGATCTAAGATTTCTTTCGTAGTTTCTTCAGGAAGAGTGTCCGTCTCGGAAGTTGGCACGCGCATGTTCACTTTGTCCGTGATGTTAATCATGTACGAGACGTAAGGGACCGCGGTCCATCGGCTAGACATTCGCTTCGAATAGGCCAGAGTGTTCACGACGGTGGTTCGTCCGAAGATATTGATCGCCGCTAAATCATCCGGGTTGTATTGCGGGCCCGTCGGCAAACTTAACTGCAACTGGTAATTCAGGGCTTGAGTCGTATCTTCGAAAAATTTGTACAGGCTGACAACCTGAACGTCGCCGATAAATGTCTCGTCGCGACTGCTCAACGCTTTGTAGCCTTTTGCCGTCAGCGTCTGGTTGGTCGCCTGACCCAAATCTGTATTGAGTGCCGCATCTAATTCCGGATCTATTCCAGAAAATTGCTGTCGGTAGTATGCAATATTCGAAAACTGCTGAGAAAGTTGAATCCGGTTCGTGTAATTCACAACTGGAACTCCCAAACCCAAAGTCCATTTTGAAGTGATACCGCGCGCGTAAACTGGCGCAAAATATTTAACTGCTGGCGCCGTCTCGATACGTAAAACGCCCAAATTAAAACTATCGCCTAAGCGCTGGGAGCCGAAGCGATTCAAAGCATCGATTAGTTTTTTTGCGTCGGGATTGAATTTAGAAAGTTGAGTCACATCGAATGAAACAGATTTAAAATCCCCAAGCTTCATCAGCGAACCATTCTCGGTGTACTTCTGATCGATACCTTGAATTGAGCCGAAGCGAAATGATGGACTATTCACACCCTCGGGCAAAACGGTCGTGGATGTCGCGCCCCAAGATAAAACGGGAAGTAATAAAAAAAGTAAACCTCCCAATTTCATCCCCACCCCATTCTCATAGAAAAAAACATTCGAAACGTACGAATTATTTAAAACATTCCATAGCGAAATATATGCCAATACGTAAGTGAATTCAGACAACAATGAACATAATATTCTGCTCACAGTTTGAACGTGGCAGGTCCTTTTTTCACCGTGCCCAATACTTAGACAGGGAATTCAGAATCGAATATTAATTTTGGAAAGTAGAGTACGGGGACTAAGATTTAGGAGCGGTTTTTTCGATGGCACCGGCATTTTTGTGACGGGCGCCGGGAACGTGGGATTCAAAACAAAGCACGCTGCAGAAAACGTATCCGGTTCTTAGGCCGTTACAGGTCGAAACGCTGCATACGTAATAATTCTTGCCCCAGGCGATGGGTTTTTTGCAGGTGCTGCACTTTTTCCAGAAACTAGAGTCCGGGGGTGTCGTCATTCAATTATTGTGCGGGTTTTTCTCCGAAGGTGCCATTGATCTTCGACAAAAGTGAGAAAAACTGTTCTCTTTCGACATCTTCGAGCCCACCCATCATCATGTCCGCGACCGAACCGTAGATTTCGTCGATGTTCGGCATTTGTTTGAGACCCTTCGCGGTCATGCGTACGGTCCACAGACGGCCGTCATTGCGGCTTTGCTCTTTCTCTACCCAGCCGAGCTCAATCATCTGCGCGATGGAACGACTGACGGTGCCGGGATCGGTTCCGACGGTCTCGGCTAGTTTCCCGAGGCTGATATCATTCGTTCGATTGATAACTCTTAACATCACCATTTGCCGGTGACCAAAAGGGAGATCTTTGATTTTGCCAGAAACTTGCAGCATGAGGTTTCTTCGGAGAGTGCCGTATTGTTCGAGAACTTTGATATTGTTTGTCATGGCAAGAGCTCTACCAAATGGTCCTTGCTTCAGCAAGCAATGTGTAAAAGTACCAAAAACGAAAAACCACGGGGTCTCCGTGGTTCTAGGCGTAATAAAATGTCAGTTCTTTCAGTGTGGTGGACCCGTCTCTGAGTGTCTGATCAATTCACGCAACTCCGTGTACAAGATGAATTCCGCGCGGAGTGATTTATTAACTAATAACACCGATTCCTCCCGGTTAGGACTTCCATTCTAGAAGCACCATGACTAACTTATCGGCCAGACTTTCGGCGAGTTAAGCTCTTTTATGAGAATCGCAGTCGAATTTCACCTTGGGACAAATGTCAAAGTAGGTTCTCAAACCGGGACGTTGATGTATCATGAATTCGTGACTAAAGAACAAGACATCTTCGAAAAAGTAAATAACCAAGAAAAACTGCGTCTTTTTAAAGACCTCGCGACGACGCGTACGGAATTAATTTGTAAGGGCGAAAGTGATCAAATCTATCGCTTCATTGCCGAGCGCACTCATCCCAACAATACCGTTGTGTGCTCAGTGCCCTACGGTATTCCGCAACCATTGAATGACAATGATTTGGTCTGCAACTTTTTTATCGGTGGAGAACGGTATTTTTTTCGCTCCCTCGTCACGATCGATAAAGATCAAGTTCAGCTGAGCTTTCAGAACGAGCTTTTCCATTTACAACGCCGTCAGAATTACCGGATTAAAATTCCAGAGAAATATACGGCGGCCTTCCTAATTTCTGAGCACAAGAATTCCGCAGTGAAACTGAGCGCACACATTTTTGATCTTAGCAGCGGTGGTGCGCGCGTCGAAATGACCGCCGCTGAGCCTGTACTTACTTTGGGCGATCAGATCACCGCTCATTTATTTTTGGGCAAGCGGGAACCACTCGAAATTGAAGGCATCATTCGGCATCACAAAATCGAAAAGTTTGCGACAAAACCTCCTAAACAGATATTTGGTGTCGAATTTTCGTCCATGAGCCCCCTTTTAGAGGGGAAGCTCTTCGCGATCACCATGGATCTGCACAGAGAGTTTTTCTCAAGATTGAACACTAAAAATTAAACAGTATTTTAAGCTTTCGCCGGTCGCAAAATCGACCGATAAGAAGACTGT
>JACMRP010000252.1 GCA_014376325.1 Pseudobdellovibrionaceae bacterium | reverse complement strand
GAAAATGGGGCCTCGCTAAAGCAAAATATGAAACAGGCAGGCGCTCTCTTTAAAGCCATCGGAACCTCGATCAAAGACCCGGCTAAAAATCCAGAAAACGCGAAATCCGTGGAACAAATGGCGGATTTTTTTCAGCTAACGTACGCGCAGATTCCGGACGCCGTCCAAAAGATTCCTGAAGCGCAACGCGCGCAGGCCCTCGCGGGATACCAGAAATTGATTCAGGACGAACTTGAACTTTGTAAAGAGCTTCACGCCGCGTTCCTGGCAAATAATAGCGACCTAGCCACTCAGATCTACCAGAAGATGAAGGATCTCAAAGAGGAAGGACATGACAAGTACAATCCCTAACCTGCAATTACACAAAATGACATTACGGGTGCGTATCGTTTAAACTAGGGTCTACATCAGCTGATGCATTTGCATCTGCAGGCAATGATGAAGGAGGCAATGATGAAGACCCCAGTCAAAAGCGTTATGAGTCGAAAATTAATTACGTTACCAACCGGCAGCTCTTTGTCCCAAGCCGAAGATCTGATGTCAGAAAAACGCATTCGCCACCTTCCGATTATTAATAAAAATTCCGAGGTCATCGGCATGCTCTGCGATCATCATCTGGTGACGCGTGGTGACCCGTACTCTATACCTGTCGACTACGTCATGAACCGTGACTTTGAATGTCTTCATCAAGATTTACCTCTCCGAAATTCGGTCCTCAAAATGTTAGAGAAAAAAATCTCTGCCGTCTTGATTTGCAATGATGAAAAAGAGGCCGTGGGAATCGTCACAACGGATGATCTTTTGTGGCAGTTGGCTTCGTTGCTGGAGCACGAAAAAGATCACATCACGCTAGCGAGTATTTTCAATATCAATACGATCAACCGGGCGGCCGATCAAATTTCTAATGCCGGAATTTAAACGGAACGCCAATGACGTGCAGCGGGTGCGGCCATGATGGAACTAACAACCGCCATTAGAACAAGCGATGTGAATAACGTTTCGTTAATCATGCCCAAGCTTAGCGCCAGGGATGCGTACAAGACTTCCATCGCCCCGCGTGCGTTTAATACCACCGCCATAAGAAACGAATCTGATTTTGTATGCTTCGCCCAACGTGCGACACCGTAGACTCCGACCACCTTACTAAAAATTGCGAGTGCTAGTACAAACAAAAACTGTTCCCAGCTGAAGTTTTCCTGAAAGTGGATTTTCATGCCGACACTTATAAAAAAAACGGGAGCGAAAAGCCACTGACTCACTTTTAACAGTCCCGCCAGCAAATTAGGAAATCGATGAACCCAGCCCGAAATTCCTATGCCGACGAAGAAAAATAAAATCGGCCAGTGGCTCTTGATCCACGTGTGCCTATTTTCTGCCGGTATCACGCAAAGAAATATGGCCCAGGCTAAAATATCACAGATGGTTGCGGCACTAACGATGAGGTGCCCAACCTTTGTGTCGTATATTTTAAGATCCTTCAGGATTTGCACGATCACGGGCAGTGCAGAAATCGAAAGCGCTAAGGCAATAATCACTGCGCTTGAGGTGTTTTCCGATATGAAGGGAGCCGCGAGAAGCCCGACTAAGAACGGCACTGCGAAAGCGCCGAGGGCAATTTTTGCCGCCGCGGGCAAATGAGTTTTTAAGTGTTTAAGACTTAATTCTAGCCCGGCGACGAGTAAAAATCCCTGCGCGCAAAGACCGAACAGTAGCTCATTCCCTGGAAGATTCAGGGAACTGGGCCCTATGATCAGCCCTATTGCAATGTATATGATTAAAAGCATTTGAATCCTTCAGTCGTCAGCCTACGCGCCGCCTTAATCCTTTCAGTACGGGCGAATTAATGCAAGTGTAAGCCCGCATAATGAACACCACCTTCAAGGAGTCACTCATGAAATTTATGATCGCTTTGATCGCAATTGCATTCGCCATCAACGTACAAGCTTCCGACAAAAAATTGGGCAACGTGATTGCCGTTGAAAGAACTGTCGAAAATGTTTACGCCACCTGCGTGGACCAAATGCAAAAAGACCGTGAACACAATCCGGCGGATCGTTATTATATCTGCAAGTTGGACGTTGCCGCAACTTCTTCGGATTCAACACCGGGTGGCCAAAGAATTTTGACCGTACGCAGCCCCGATTGTACAATCGATACGGAGCTTAAAGATTCTAAAGTTTTGTTGATGGTAAACGGTAACGCTGCCAAAGCAAATTTCGCCTCGGCAAAAGCATGCTTGAAAACCGCGATGGATCAGAACGGCGATACTTTGAAGTTTGTTATCTTCACGATTGAGTAGTTTTCGCACTCGTCAAATCGTAAAAACAAAAAACCCGTTGTGAGACGGGTTTTTTGTTTTTGCCGGTAACGTTTTGCGATTTACAGGATTGAGTTCAGCAAATCCGCTAACGCCGCCTGGTCTTTTACACCATGGAATAAAATATCTACGCGGCGATTCTGCTGCAGATCCTCAGGCAGCAACGACTGATAAAGGGGCTCGCTCGCACCCTTCCATGAAGAAGTGATTTTTGCGCCGTCGACTCCACTTTCGCGAAGCAGAGTGGCAACGGACTGAGCGCGCTGTTTAGAAACTCTCATGTTAGTTTCGTCGCTACCAGTTTGATCGGCGAAGCCAACAACTTCAACTCGGTCAAAAAGATCTGGTCGCTCAGCAATCGCCGCGCCGACGGTATGCACGAAGCCCTGATTTTCTTGATCCAAGGTCGAAGCACCGCTATCGAACTGCATGCGGTTTTCGTCCCGAATAGTCATCGTGCCATTGGCAGCATCGGTTTCGATCACTCTTGCTGAATTTGAAGTCGTTCCGTAAACAGCGCCGGTACCAGAAGTTGCGGTATCTGCGATGGCCGGCGCTGCCGCTGGCTCAACTGCGGACACTGGTGTTGTCTTTTTTTCCGAACCGAAGCCCCACTGTAGGTCTAACATGACCGTATTGATGTCGGCGTTTTTCACGCTCAAATCAGTAAGTCCTTTTAGACCTACACGGAACATGCTTGCATCACGAATCGGAAACTCTTTCAGGATTTGCACGCCGGCAAAGGATGTCCAATTTGGATCAGTCGATGCAAAACGATTGTTGGCACCAGTATAATAAGCATCAGCGATCGGACCGAACTGCCAACGGTTTGCCGTATTGTATCGCCAAGCGACTTCGGCAACCCCACCCGAGATAAAATTATTTCGCGTAACGCTTTTGTCTTCAAAACTGTTCCCCATGAAACCTATTCCTAGATCTAAAACACTGCGACGAGTTTCATTAAAACGAGATCCCATCAAACGGAATTCCGTCGGGCTTCCCTCCGTCAGATTCTGATTGTTCGCGTCCGACATGTATCCACCAGATACGCCGAGGAACGGAAACCATCCTACTGGATCATAAACATTTCTTGCGCCAGCGGTTGGTAAAGTCATGGCTGAACTTTCGGTCGTGCTGTCTTGTGCCCAAGAAACTGAAGCTACTAAGCCCAGGGTCGAGAGCGTTGTGATGAATTTTTTAGTGAACATAAAGTCCTCCCTTATTAGTTACAGATGGTATTAGTTATAACCAACTCTTATAGAAGGGTCGTGAAGGAGACGTGACTTTATCGCGATTTTCGAAATGCAAACGCGAACACCCAGACCGGGCCGATCAGCAGAAACTGCAGATCTTTGAAGAACGATGGTTTCTTACCTTCGATTTTGTGACCTAGGAACTGTCCGGCCCACGCGAAAATAAAAAGATAAAGATTTGGCAAAAAAATGCTTCCCTGTTGCTGGCTCCAAAATCTTAGAATGGCAAACGACAGGCCCACCTGGACCAACATCAGTATCGCGACGCCAGCGCCCAAACTGATATAGAATATCATCCCAAAGAATGCCATGACGTAGGCCGCCCGCACGTCCATATATTGCCAGTCCCATAACATGCCCAAAGCGCTCAAAAATATTAATGGAACGAATAGCTTATGAAGCATCTGATTGGTTTTGTTTTGATGACTGATCGAGTATTCATCAAGCCACTGGTCTAAAGTCTTCATCAATGTCTCCTGGCTTCAAGTATTCCGCCCCGGAGTCCGATAAGCAACAGATGAAACAAGCCTTCACCAAGGGAGACAAAAATGGGTTTTAACCAACAGTATGATGTTCCGGGCCTCTTTGATTTTATGACAAACACTCCAGAGTCCGGACTCCGCAAAATGCTGGTCGATAATAAAACCTTCACGGAAGT
>JACMRP010000251.1 GCA_014376325.1 Pseudobdellovibrionaceae bacterium | reverse complement strand
CAAAAATAAAACCGGAGTTTTGGTCGCCGCCGTCTGTAAAATATCTTTCAGCTTGCGAACTTCGGCGTAGAAGTAAGAGTATCCGTCACGCAAAGAATCCGTGACCTCGATACAGGTTTCTATTTTCAGCGGACGGGTCGTAAGAGAGTTCGCAAATACCGGCGCTCCCATATTAGCCAAAACTTGGTTGATCCCGATGGTGCGTAAGAAAGTCGACTTACCGGACATATTTGATCCCGTTAGCAAACCCAAAGACTGGCCACGCGGAAACGCGAAGTCATTCGCGACAGCGCGGGCGCGATCAATCAACGGATGAAAGATTTGTTCCGTCTGCAAAACGGTTTCTGATACTACCTGCGGATAGGTGCGGGTCTGGTACTTATCAAAAATCAACATGGAGCCTACGACCTCAAATTCGGAAAGCTCTTCGATGCAAGCGGGGAAATCCTGAATCATTTTGCTGCGAAGGCGTTCTAAAAAAAATACCGAAACGATCGTCCACGGAGAAAAAACATTTAAGAACAGATGCAAGATCGGATTGGTCTGAGTTCCGACGAAACCCAAAATAAAATCTAACTTCTTTGCGGACTTTGATGGCGAATCCCTAAAAATACGTGCACACATCTTGCGAAGCTCACTAGAAACTTTCGAGCGTCTTTCGATTGCCGCAAAGGTAGGGGCCAGCGCACTTAAGTGGTGCGACAGGCCTACGCCAGATAAGAAAGCGCCGCCGGTTGCCCCTAGGCTAGATAGACTTAAGATCGGAAACAACAGGTATACGTAAGGCGGAATAGGTGTTGCGGTGGCGGTTGCGTAAAGCGCAAGTCCCACCGTCAGCAGCCAAATGATGACGTTTGCCGCAAACAACAGCGGAAAACTTTTTTGCACGAAAGAGTTTTTTAAAAAGTCCTGGATTTGCAAGGTCGACAAATTGAATTCGTTGGAATCCGCTTGGATGCCTAAGCGACTGTAAAACCAAGTTTGGGGTCGTAGCTTTTGAATTTGCTGCTGCCGTGCTGTGATCACGGCAGGGTCTAAAGGTTCAACACTCATCCAACGCAGAAGATTCTTTTGCCCGCCCTCGGAGAGCGTTTCATCCAGTAACGTCCATAGGGAATGCGAGCCGACCAAACCTAAATCTTTGATTAAGGGAAAATCTAAAGATCTTTGCTGAGCTTGTTGCCAACTTCGACCTGACGGAAGACCCAGCGAGCGCTGTAACTGGCGATTTAAAAAAAGCTCGAGCCTGGATAAGTTTCGGGCGTGTCGAGACAGTTGTCTGGTTCGCCAAACCAAGAATAAAAACGCGATAAGAAAGGGCGCAGGATAAGCGAGCTCAGTCCGGGCATCTGTTTTCATCGCGGCGGGCACCATGCTTACAAAAAAAAGCAAGGCCGCGATCAGGCGGGCGCTTTGGTAATTCTGAAGTCTTTTGGTCCATTCTTGAACAAGTCGGCGCAATTTTTTTATTTTCCGGCCTAATAATTCAGATGTGTGGATAGACATAAGGTGTGGAGTCGGGGGGAAGGCTTTTTTTGGCATACGACAATGCTATGAGAAGATGCGTCTGAGTTCAAGCGCCACTTGGTCCGGGTCAATATGGGACGCAATTTCTAGATCAAATTGTGGCCATATGCCTCGGCACACCGCTCATATACAACAGATTCTAATCTGGCCGAGCACGAACTTTGTATTAAGAAGCAGTATGATCAACGAATTTCCAAAGGAGAAAACAATGGAATCAACAAATACTAAAAATACAACAACGACCAACGACCGCGAAGAAAACAAAAAATCAGTTTCTCACAAAGTGGGCAATGTTATTGAAAAAGCTGGAACAAAGATTTCACAAGCCGGCGCAGAAAAATTAGGTAAAGCAGTTTATAAAGCAGGCGATAAGCTAGAGCATTCCAAAGACAAAAAACCGACTCAATAGAGCCGCCTTATTAAATACTACAGGAATTGTTAGTATGAAATTTTGGTCCTCGGGAAAGATTCTAATCTTAATTTCCGAGGACCTTTTTTTTGGTCATTTATCTAGGTACCATGACCGAATTTTCGGATACAGTTGCGGAAGCTTTCGTTTGCTCCGTCAAACTTTTCATCTCTGGAATGTACAAGTTGAAGCCTGAAGGAATCTGGAAGTTATTTCTTATCTTTTTAGGAAGTTCGGGGTTCATCGCCTGAAGCTCCGTGATGTCGAAGCCAACTTTTTTAGCGAATGCCGAAAGACTTGTTCGCTTCGAAATGCGAATTTTAGTCAATTGCATCGCGCTTGGTCGTTTCAACTCTGGAAACAATTCTGCCGCGTAAAGCTCTCCTCGGAGTGCCGCCATAAAACATGCATAAAAGTTAGAACTCGCAAATTGAAAGCTCTTAGCATTGTTCAAGTCGATGATCTCTTGAAGTTCATTTGTTTTTAACTTACGAACGGCCTTGAGCAAACTGCCGGATCCATGATTGTAGGCGGTGACCGATAAAGGCCATGTTTTTAAAATCTGTTTGTTTTGCTTCAGGATAAATGCCGCAAACGTCGCAGATTTCAAAGGGGATTCGCGTTCATCGATGATCGAATCGATCATCATTTTCTTGCGACCTTGGCTCGGCATAATCTGCCAAGCACCGCGGGCACCCACGTTACTGTAAGCCGCGTTGTTGAAACTGCTTTCAACCAGAGGCAAGCGAACGAGCTCTTTTGGTAATCCGGCAGACTCGAAAATTTGCTCCATCATCGGAATGTAAGGAGCGCTTCGAACGAGTCCCATTTCAAACATGTCTTTTTGGCCGAGCTGAATGCGAACGGCTTTAATCGCTTCACGAATAACTTGTTTGCGAGTTCCTGGAATGTCTTTCAACAACTCAAAAACACGAGCTTCTTCGGCCGGCAAGTTTTCGTACCCAGAGCGCACTTGAAGCATCTTCAATGTTGAAATAACGGAGTCTTTTTTAACGCTAGACAGAGTGTCGGCGTCACGGCGATTCAACCACTGAACGCGCGTTTGGGTAAAGATGTCGGAGCTGTTCGCAACGTCAAATACGATCCACGGAAATTCACGGTGATGAATCACGTAATGGCGAGAGTCGTATTTGGTATAGATATCTAACCAGAACGCCACACGCTTTTCTAAACCCTTCGGAATATCGAAGCCTTCTGACAGCCGATTTTCGGTGTCCTGCAACGCCATGTCTTGAACAGAAAATGCGGGCTTTCCCGATTCTGAGGAGGTCGCCGGAGATATTCCGAGACTATCGGTATCCAAAGTGATTTCAGAGTTTAAAGACTCCGTTAAAACGGCATCGCTTTTCGGTAAAAATGGAGGAATGGTAAAAGCCAAACCTATAATTCCAAGGAAAAGAGCCGTCGACATACATGCAAAAATACGGTTTCTTGTTATTTTCATGCTTCTTTCTAAAGCAACTCTAGTGCCGGACGGGTCAAAGGCTCAGGACCCTCTAAAGTCGCGTTCGAAGCTCAATCGAATGATAGAAAGACGTTTCGCGCGCTGGTTTTGAAAATTCTTACAAGCGGCGCCTAAGTCTTGATCAGGCATTTTTCAATATACAATCCTCGAAAAACGTCTGAAAATTTACGCATGCCTTCACCAGATTCAAAGTTTTATGAAGAGATTCCGCAGTTTTCGCAATTTGATGATTACTGCTCGACCGCGCCATT
>JACMRP010000250.1 GCA_014376325.1 Pseudobdellovibrionaceae bacterium | reverse complement strand
TTAGCGCTAACGACAAACTTTGCGGAATCGCCGTTGATGGTCGCAGCGACGGTCGTGATCGGCGCCGTCGTATCGATATTCCAAGTGTAGGCCACATCCGCACCAATGTTGCCTGCAAGGTCGACCGCGTGTGCGCGGAACAAATGCGAACCCTCTGCAAGTCCCGAAAACAGGATCGGACTTTCGCAAGCATTCAATCCGGCGCCGTCCAGTTCACACAGATAAGTGCTTTCTTCCGAAGCGGTAAATGCAAATGCATTGCGGTCTTCATTGCTTGGGTTCTTCACTACCTGAGCAGAGATCGCGATCACCGGCTTCGTAAAGTCGATACGGAATAAATGCGTCAGCACGTTCGACTGATTTCCGGCAGAATCTAGGGCAACAACTTTTAATTCGTAATCCCCTTCCGCCAAGTTCGAAAGAACAATCGGATTCGTCGCCGCAATCGATTGACCGTTTAAAGTCGCGGATGCTTGCGGCACTTGGTGAAATATCACCGAAGCTGATAACTGGCGCCGTCCGATCCACCGTCCAACCCAGCTGACTAATTTCGCCGAGGTTGCCCGCAGAATCTTTCGCGAAAAGGTTCAGCAAGTGAGGTCCTTCGCTGACGTTCAATTTTACGAACGGCGAACTCGACAGAAATATCGTTCGCGTTGGTCATGCCGAGCGATGGCAAGACGATGCCTAAACTTAAGGTCGGCTTCGTTAAATCCACACTCCAAGAGTACGTCACGGGCAAGCTGACGTTTCCGGCCGCATTGATCGCGCGAATCACGAAGACGTAATTGCTTTCGCCCAAAGACTGCATTCGAACTGGAGAAACGCAGCTCGCAAACGAGGCCCCGTTCAGCGAACACTCAAAGGTAGAACTTTCGGTTGCCGAAAAAGTTAAGGACTTTTCCGTCGAAGTACTAAACTCTTCGCTCGGAGTAATGTCGATGAAGTTTGCCTCTGGCGGAGTTAAGTCGACCACCCAATGGAACGTTGCCGGTACTTTACCGACATTTCCCAAACTGTCCGTCGCGGTGACCGAAAATACGTGATTGCCCTCGCAAGGAAGACGTGAAAAGGCTCGGCCCCATTCATGAAGATCTTGTGCAGTTTAAATTTCATGGTTGAGGTATTATTCTTAGCGACATAGTCCATGGTCTCTAAATCACGGCGGCCGTCCTTGCGGGCTACTTTAATTCCGTTCATCGAAAGCCAGATTTTTTCGTTGATCGAATGTTTACCTTTTAAGGTGACGGAAAGTTCGATGTCTTCCCAGGCGATCGTTTCGTCCTTTAGGAAGTCCATGTTTTCGACCGACAAAGTTGTCACGTTGGATTTTTTAACCACGCTCATCGGCATGGTTTTTTCGATTTTAGTAACGCAAGCAGGGTCTTTACAACCCGCTACCGAAATTACGAACGCTAATAGACCTAAAATTAATAAAATACGATTGCAACGCATACCACGACCCTTTTCAAATAGACGTCCAACAAGGAAACCGCGTGGTAACAGAATGTTATCACGATCATAGTTTGGTTTTTTGCTAAACTTCGCGAAGGAGACGGATTCTAATTTTGAAACGAGCACGCTTTAGCGGGAACGAATTTACGGAGTACTTACGCAAACCGTCTCAGAACGAGCGGCGAAATATGAGATGGCTTATTTAGCTTTTACTTTTGATTTTTTAGTGACCTTCGCGGGCTCTTCTTTGGCCGCAGGAATTCGCTTCGCCGTCGCCTGCGGATTTTCGGGATCGCAGTAAATGAAATTTTGCGATTGAGGCAAGCATCCCATTTTTTGGCGAATCTTTGGCTGCGCCAGTAAAAGCGCATTTAGTTTTCGCGGAAGGTTCGGGTGTTCATCAAAAAAACTAGATTTCAAATGCTGCTCGTAAGCATCGCAACTTGCGCGAAATGAATTCCCGATCCCGGCCTGCCACTGCGCTTCGCTGAGTTCCGGATGATACTGAACCATGTAATCCGCTAAAATCTCGGCACCAAACCAGTCGGCCACTGCTTCGGTGATTTGATCGTTTTTGCGGTAGGTCAGTTTTTTGCTTGGCGCACGTTCCGCTTTGACCGAAGCTTCGGAACGAAGGCAAAGGACCAATCCCGTGACCGGATAATTTCTGTCGGCAGCGCTAAGCTCTTTTGCGGTCGCAAAAACGGGCCCGAAACCATCCGGGCCTGCCGGAAGGACATGGTAAGGATCGATGCTGTGGGAAAGTTCGTGGGCAATCGTGCGGACCAGTTTAAATTCTGAAACATCTTTGATAAATTGCCCGCCGCACATGACAAATTTGTTCGAGGCTCGACTGTAGTAAGCATTGTCATGAAGGTCGCCAGCTAAACCAGAGCCTTGATTCAAACAGTCGGCGCCAGAAAATCCGACAGTGCTGACGATGTCGCTCAAAATTTTTTTATTTGCTTCGCTGGTAACGAGACGTTTGATTTTTTGCAGCAGCAATGTCTGAACTCGCGGAAACAGCGTTTCGCGCACGAGCTTTTCGGTGGGCCCGTAGATCGTCATTCCCGCGTACGTTTTTTTCAACAAAGCGATCGTCTCTTTAAAGGCCGGATGGCGCTCAGCCAATTTGCGATCTTCCAACGCGGCCGAGGCACCCAAGTAAGATTCACGCGACTCAATCCCGGTTATGTAATCGCGCGCAATCGAAGTCAGCCCTTCGGCAACGGCGCGGTGGCAGTTGCCGAGCTGCTGCGAATCCGTGCTTGCGCACTCGGGGGCATCTTTCATTCCGAAAGCATTCATCGCAATTGTGCGGAACTCTTCATTGCCCCGGCGCGCGAGGACTTCGGCGAATTGGTTTATAATTTTCGGCTTGATAGATTCGTAAGCCTTATAATTGAGCTCCGACTCGGACTCCCCACGGCGGACGTACCCGGTCCCGTCGAAATGCGCCCCGGGCGCACACGCGTAACGAACCATGTCTTCACAAAGTGGACTCTGCTCGGCCGAGGCGAAATTTAAAGCGCCGCTTAGAATAAGAGTGACGACGTAAAAGCTTTTCATAGGACCTTCCACGTAAATGTTGGCACTTTTAGTTTGCCACAAGGCTGCCTAATTCTGGGCACTCAGCTGAGATATCTAGACCTATGCCCGAGATGACCTTTTGTTTTAGGAGCTATTTTTTCTTGCCAGATTTAGCTCGGGCCTTCGCTGCCGGCTTCCGTTTGTCTTTGTTTTCCATCCACACTTCAAGGCAAGAGTTCTTTCTGACTTCACGGTCTTCAATCACCGGATGCACCTGACCCATTTTGTAAAACTGCCCCATGCCTGAAGTGTAAAAAAAGCCGCTGACCTGGTTCGTTCTGCGATCGAAGGCCTCTGGCTGTACCACGGCTTGGGTCGCGATCCTCATGGCATTTTCCCAAATCTGCAGCTCGCCTGGAGGGGGATTGCGGCCTTGCCAATACATTTTGTCTTTGTTCCCGGGGGGACAAAGCGCCATCTTCAAACTTGGATTCATCTTATCGCGGTGTTTTTTCATCCACACGTTGAACTGACTGCTCGAAGTCACCACTTTAGAAAGTGAGTTCTTCGCGGAATCATGCGGAGGCTTGATAAACTCCGACGATCGTTCTTTTGCAAGCGCGCGGTTGCGGACGATCTTTGCGACGGTCATTGGGTACTGGAGCCCGTGCTTAAAGCATCCAGCCATCTCTCCGTAGATAGATCTTGCAAGCGAATCGATATCCACCAGGTCCTGAGAGGTCATCATGGTGTTGTCTTCTTTTTTAATTTTCGGTACTGATTGCTTGAGAATCGTCGGCATGACGTAGTTATCGTAAACATTTCCGGATTCAAAACCACGTGGCTGGCGCGGATCAATCACGCACTGACCGGTGACCTTCATAATTTCGTCGGTCACCTTATTCAGATTTCCGGCGGCCTTTGCGACGTCACCTAAATCTTTCATATTTTTTGCAGCAGCATTCGGATTCGGACAAATCGGCTTAGAAAAATCTTTCGGCTGTTCGGTGAAGAAGGCGTTCCGACGTTTGTTCGTAAGATAGGCGGCATCGATCCAGCCTTCGCCCTCTTGCGTGATGAGCTTTCCTTTTTCGGGACTATTCAGAGCAGTCGCCCGTTGATACTTGTAACGAACTTTAACGAAGTCTTGCTCGACTTCTTTTTTTTCTTTGAAGTCATAGGTGCGCGTTTTTTTCGGCGGCGTCAGGATTTCAATTTCAGAAGCATTGTCTGGCCATCCAACGGATTTACAATCCTTGTCCATGTCACAGGTTTTCCAATCGCGGCCGGGCATATTAAACACCGACTGAACTTGTGCGTCTTCTAGATCCAGGTAAGCTTTTCGCGGAATAAAAAGCGCGTTACGGGCACGTTCCGTAAAAGAATACGTTGGTTGCGTCAGGACGATTTTTTCTTCGGCGTCTTCGACTGGTTTTGCAGCGGGCGCGGGTCTGCTTTTCACGGAACTAGAAACTTTGGATTCAATTTTGGCCGCAGGTTTGACTTTGGTGGTGGCACCAATGCAAAGCGAGCTGAACAGCAGAGCTGCGATCAGGAGTGAAAACTTCATAGAACTTTATCGAGATATTCATATTGGAACTTAAGTTTTGTGAGTCATTTCAGGACCTTCGGGCGCGCGCTCTAGACCAACGCTTCGGGTCGAGACTAGCCCCTCGTTGACTCAAACGGCATGTGAGTCTAGTTTGGGGCACGAGTTTTCCTCGATTGGTGATGTGGCCGAATAGTTAGGCAGCGCTCTGCAAAAGCGTGTACGGGGGTGCGATTCCCTCCATCACCTCCAAATTTTCTTTATAATTATCTTCGATTAACGGCCTTCAGACCTTCTGAGCTTTTTGTAAACTTCGTCATCATTTCTTTTTCCGCAGATTTTGATTTCTAACGTGTTGCCGTTGACTACATAAATGATCCGATACTCTCCGGATTCTGCTCTGTGATAAGGATATCCAGAAAGTTTAGCGGAATCCTGCGGGTAAGGATTTTCTCGCATTTCAGTAATTTTCTTTTTTATTTGTTTGGCTGGTTTGCCTGAAATTTTCTTTAAAAATTTTATCGCCTGTGACGAAATATCAATGTTGAGCATGACTGACTATTTACCGAATGCCTTAAGAAATTCTTCACTCTTGTCTTTGCCAATCATTTTCCCAGATTTATCGGCTCTTTCGCCCCAATATCTGTCAGAGATAACTGTCACTTGGTAGTTCTGAAACTCTTCAAATGAAATGACAACGCTGACGTTTTTTCCATTCTTTTCAATGATCACTGGCTCACGTTGTGAAGTAGTTAAGACATCGCCAAAGTTATTTTTTGCTGCGGTTGAGGTCATTTTTTTCATAAGTACTCCATTTCACTAATCTAGCGCAAATGGCTGATTTAGTCAAATTAGCCATTTTAGCCAGCTCTTATGCAGCTTTATTAGACTTGGCGGATAATTTTTTTACACCTCCAAATTTTCTACTTAATCCCAGCGTTTCATTTTTTCGAATGGCTTCCAGGTCCAGAGCAGAGCTTTCTCCATATGGCGATCCGAAATCAGTTCACTGCATTCTAAATCTGCTAACGTTCTAGCGACACGCACGGTGGCCTGATGCCTGCGGTGGGAACCCATATCGCGGCTTAACATATCGTCGTAATACTCCACGCCGATTTCGTGTACGAGTTCGGACATCTTACGCCGCGAATTTAAAATCAGGGATCGATTGTTCGATTTTAACCAGGCCCGGGCCGTTTCAACTTTTTCTAAAATTTGCTCACCGCTGACCTGTCCCCGTTCCTTTGCTTTGATTCGTTCGGTGAAATATAAAACTTCAAAACGATCCACCATCGGTCCCGACAGACGATAAGAATAACTGCGGCACTTGACCAAAGAAAATCGGCAGCTCGCTTTGCAACCCGGTGTGAAGTCACCGCACGGGCATAGATTGGTCGTCGCCACGACTTGCGCCATCGCGGGATACCGGATCGCCTGATTGCTACGCGAAAGTCGGAGTGAGCCTTCCTCCATCGGTTCACGCAAGGATTCTTGAACCTTTGAATTGAACTCCAAAAGCTCATCCAATATCAGCAATCCCCGGTGGGCGCGCGAAATTTCG
>JACMRP010000249.1 GCA_014376325.1 Pseudobdellovibrionaceae bacterium | reverse complement strand
TCGGACTTTTTGTTTTTTCGATCTGCTTTGGCAGCTTTGCGGTGCCCTTGATTGTCGGTGGCGGCAAAGGGACGACGTTAGAAGTTTTGATCTACGAAAAAATTCGGCTGTCTAATAATTGGAGCCAGGCCGTGATCCTCGCATTTTTTCAGTCGGCCTTTATATTCGGAATTTCAATGCTCGCACGCAAAGGCGGCGCGCGAAGTTCAGAAAAAAAGGCGAACCTAAAACTGATCCGCATGTTTTCGGGGATCGGCATTTTATTATTTATTTCGTTGTTTAGTTTTTACGGATACTTTCAAGGTGTGCTTGAAGGCGTCCAGCAAATCGGTGCTTTCTACGAGATTCAGTCAGCGCTAATTTGGAATTTTTTTGGCAGCTTGTTGATGGGTACGTTGGTCGGTCTGTTTGCTTATGGAAGTTTGTTGTTGGTCGCGTACTGCTGGCCTAAACTTTGGTTCGAAAAGTTCCTGTCCGGATACATGGCCCCGAGTACGGCGCTTTGCTGTTTTGCATTTTTGATGTTTGGTAGTAATGAGTCTTTCTGGCCGTTCATAAAAATACCCTTCGCATTTAATTTGCTTTGCCTAAGCAGCCTTTACCGAATGGGTTGGGACGGGATCATGCACTCGCTGAATAATCAAATCACGATTGCCCGCACGCTGGGCGCAAATGCGAATCAGATTTTCAAAGACATTTTACTTCCGCAGATTTCAAACCGCGCAGCGCTGTTTGCGGGTGTTGCGGCGATTTGGGCCTGCGGAGATTACGCGGTGTCGCGGATTTTAGCCCACCGAGATTTGACGCTCGCTATGACGACCGAAACCTTAATGTCGAGCTATCGCCTGGGCATGGCAACATTGTTAAGTGTTAGTTTGGTACTTTGCGGAGCGATGTGTTTTTTCATAATGATCGGGGTGGGACATGTCCTTAGTCGAAAATCTGCATAAGAATTACGGCGATTTTAAAATTGATATCCCCACTTGGGAAATCCTGGATCAAGGGGTCACGGTTTTGTGGGGCGCTTCGGGTTCCGGGAAGACTTCAGTTTTCAGACTTCTGATTGGCTTAGAGGACGCGGCCCCGGGATTTAAGTGGACGCTCAAGGGCCATGAGCTCACTAAGCTGAAGGTCCCGCACCGCCGCCTGGGGGTTGTGTTTCAGGGATTGGACTTATTTCCGCACTTAACGGCCGAAGAAAACATCCTGTTCGCGGCGAAGGCCCGTGAAATTCCTTCAGAGCAAGCCTACGACACACTTCTTGAACTGTCCGACGTATTGCAAATGAAGTCCTTTTTGAACCGACCTGTTAGCTTGCTTTCGGGCGGGGAAAAGCAGCGGGTGGCCATCGCGCGCGCTTTGGCTGGCGATCCGCGCATCCTGTTGCTCGACGAGCCGTTTTCGGCCCTGGATCAAGAGCTCAGACAAGAAAGCCGGGCACTGATAAAGCGGGTGATCGAAAAGAAACAGATCCCCACCGTCCTGGTCACCCACGACCCCCTGGATGTGGAATTCATGGCCAACAAGGTAAGCACCATCAAAAACGGGCAAATTGTCCTGTAGTGACATCGATGTTAAGCCTGTAGGGACATCGACAATTCTCCCTTTGGCGGCTTGGAATTTCCTACAAAGCCCTGGCGAACCGGGGACTTCGGCCATGGAATATGTTAATTACTACCCCACATGAAAAAAGCTTTTTTGCTCTTTATTTCTAGTTGGGTCGTCTTCGTTGGCTGTGCGAAAAACAATGGCGAAACGCTGCCGATGATAACGCCAACGTTATATTACAAACCCGTCATCGACAAAAGCAAAATGAAATGCGAACCCACCGACATGCGGGAACTATTGGACGACGACGGTAAATCCTTAACAAGTCTCTGCGTAAAAGATTACGACAATTGCCTGATGCAAGGTTCTTGTTTTGTTATCGAAAACAGTCAAACTCGCGCATTTAACTTTACAAAAAAACGTGACGGAACAAATCGTTTTAGTGAACGCCGTGAAGACCGATGTCCTTATGGGTATGGAGTCCGTGCGATTTGCATGGATCCGTTTTATTCGATCGCGGCGGACCCCGCATTCCATAAACCAGGTGACGTCATCTTCGTCCCAAAAATTGTGGGACTCGAGTTGCCGGATGGAACAAAGCACAACGGTTACTTCATCGTCCGCGATGAAGGTGGAGCGATCTTAGGAGAAAGCCGGTTCGATTTCTTTACCGGCTTTTACGGCCCGTACGATAAACGCAATAGCTTTGCGCGCATGGGTTTAAGCGATAAGAAAAATAAATTCGGTTACCAAGAAATGCCAGAAGCTATCGCGCAAAAGGTGCGTGAATTCAGAAACTATCCCAACATTCCGACTGACTTCTACGATAAGAATTTCTACTAGGAGCTGAGCCGTGCGCAGTTTGTTTTTGGTTACATTGTTATTTGCGAATCTGGCTTTTGCTAAAAGTTCATTGAACTCTATGTGCTACATAGAAAGCAAATCCGGGGCGAAGATTCAGGGTGAAAATACTCAGTCGCTGTTTGAAATCGCCTCCGTATCAAAAGTTTTTACTTCTTTCTGGGCGCTGAATACTCTAGGTGCCGATTTTCGTTTTAAGACGAAAGTATTTTTAACTCCGGTCAGTGGCTCGACTTATGATGTTCATATTCAGGGTTCGATGGATCCGTACTTCGGGCGCCAGTTGACCCACTTTTTGTTTTCTGAATTGAATCGCTACGGCGTTCAGAATATTCGCCAGTTAACTTTCGATGAAAACTTTAAAACCCGTTGGAATGTACTGACAGATTTCTTAGAAACTCTGAGCCCGTCGAATGATGACATCGTCTCTTCTTTTCAGATACATGCAAAACGTTTAAGTTCAGAATATCCCGCCACCGTGAATGAGGCTTTGCGATCACGGATCGTGCTTCCCGGTAGATTAAATCTTACGATAGATGCGGTATCATTTTTACCGTCGGCGCAATTCAAACCGGGTCTGACTATGCAAGGGTTTACACTCAGCTCATCACCACTTCATCGATATCTTAAGGAAATGAACCGCGTTTCGAATAATCACGTCGCAGATAAATTGTTCGAATATCTTGGCGGCACGACGAAATTCATGAAGTTTGTGAAAGAGACGATGGAGCTCAGCAATGCGAACTTGCAGTTCGTAAACGGCTCGGGCAATTCGGTGGTTGTCGGAACGACCAACAACGGTGGCGAAATCAAAGAGTACAATAAAGCATCGTGTGAAACTTTGATTCGCGTGATGATCGCTTTGCAGAATACTCTTCGTGCGCAAGGTTTCGATATGAAAGACGTGATGGCGGTTTCTAGGTCGGACGATAGTACTTTGCGACCCCGATACGATGCGATGCCAGGTTCAGTGATCGCGAAAACGGGAACCGTGGATCCAGCGATTGCGCTCGCGGGAATGGTTTCGACTGCGGACGGCGACGTTTATTTTGGGTATCTGTATAAGACCGATAGTGCTGCCGACTGGAATAGCGCGAAGGACAACATCCGCAATCGTGTTTTCGATCTGGTTCGTAAATTTGGGGGGCTTCGCTCCGTCGATTACACGCCCGTCGCCTTCTTGAGTTTTGATGCGAACTCTTACTTTACGCCGATCAATTTGGCCTCGTTACGAAGGCCTTAAGGCCCTCTGGCGGCTCGTTCTGAGCCGCTATCTCATTATTATGTCTAACAAAATCATGAACCCTCTCAAGTTTTGACGCGGCGTGCCGAAAAGCTAAGGGACTGCTAGACAAAGGTCTTAAGAATATAAATCGTGGGCGCTTTTTTCTCTTCATGTGTCTCGGGGCGAGACACCGGTGAAGAGGGGGGTGTTGCTATGTTACGAATCTCTCCGACGGCCGCTTCATTGACGGCTCAACGCTATATGGGGCTCACGCAAAGGGCCACCGAAAAATCGATGAAGGATTTAGCGTCCGGCACGCGCTTTAGCTCGCCAGGCTCTGATCCCGCGGGCGCCGCCATTGCCGAGCAGATCGAAGGCCAAGTGCGAGGCCAGAAGGCCGCACTATCGAATGCCG
>JACMRP010000032.1 GCA_014376325.1 Pseudobdellovibrionaceae bacterium | reverse complement strand
TGCAGATCGGAGCGGCCCCGCCGTTATTGCGAACAACACCGGTGGTTCTCATCATGCCGTACAAGTTACCGTACTCTTTCAAGCCGCTGAGTTTGTAGCTCGCGCCGTAATAGTCCCCGCTCTGGTAGGTTTTCGCTTTGGCGGAAGCGAGGCTAAATCCAGAAACCGTCTGAAACGTTTTTTCGAACTCTCCGAAGAAAATATCCTTCCATGCTGCGTATTGCGTTTCGTTGACCCAGAGTGGTTTACGGTTGCCGTGAAGCGGGCCGAAGCCTGCCGCGATGCCGCCCTTAACGTTACCACTTTGTGTGAAACCCTTCAGAACTTTCGAATCTTTACCCTCGATCGCTTGCAAGTAAGTCTTATCTAAGTACAGATCCGACATATCACGAAGCACTAGGCGCCCGGTCGGCTTCATGTTGATATCAAGCTCGACTAAAAAATTTTGTGAATGGGGTGAGTCGAACTGAATTCCCGTTCTTGCCGCGAGTTCTCCGAGCGCACGACCAGCCGCGCGGATGTAATGTTTGGTCCAATATGCGTACGGATCATTCGAGCCGTTCTTCTGCGCGATTTCACGGCCGGTCTCTTCGTGCAGAACCGCGAATCCCGGAACGTACGTAAACTTAGATTTTGCCGATTTTAAATCACCAAGATCACGAATCACGACGGCCTGATCAATGTCGTTCAATTTCAAAATAGCGGGCTCGTCCATGATAACAAAATTTTTGAATGGCAACTTCGCGTTTTGATCCATCAGAAAATCACTGAGCAAACGACCGTCAATTGCTTCGCCGACGGGCTGTTTTTTATCGCGCCAGCTGCCACCGGTGATATCGGTCGAAGATTTTACCGAAAACTGGGCGCCGGATTTAGGATCCTCGGCGATATAACTTCGTGAAGCCGTTTGGTAACCTTTAAAATAATTATAAATCTTCAGATCCATTCCTTTGTTCTGAAAGTATTCAAGAAGCTCGTAGTTCCATTTTGTGTCTTCGGGATTCAGGATCCAGCGTGCAAACTTTTTGCCGTCTTTTTCGATAATCAGTGAATTTCTGATTTTCATATCCAGTCTTGAAGCAAAATCAAGCCCCACGAGTTCTAAGGGGATTTCCACGTGGGACAAGGGGATCATCTCGGAAGATCGGATCCCCGCCGCATTCGAGCCAGTTTCGAACCTGACAAGTTCCTTTACACCTTTCGTCAGTGCGAAAGACAGGGTTCCAGGCAATATCAGGCCAGCGATTAAAAAAGCTTTTATTTTGTGATTTGTTTTCATATATTCGCCTATATTCGAATTTCGTACCAGCCAAAAAATGCCTCTTGAGCAATACGTTGATCCTCGGAAAATTTGAGTGCATAGGTTTTTTACAGCGCCTTTTTACGGCGCGCGAAGTGAGTTCCTGAACATGAAGCTCTTGATTATCGAACACGAAAAAGACACGACCGCAGGCACCACCCTGAATTGGGCAAAGGAACGCGGGATTAACATCGATACCTGGCGCCCTGCGGACAATACGGCGCCTCCCTCCCCTGCTGATTACGGAGGCATCGTCATCTGCGGTGGCTCTATGGACACTCATGAAGAGCAAAAACACCCGTGGCTTCGGCATGAAAAAATCTATCTTGTTGAATTGATTCGGCAGCGCTCAAAAGTTTTTGGTATTTGTCTTGGCTCTCAACTGCTCGCCGAAGTTCTTGGCGGCAAAGTTTACCAGCGTCCGGATTGGGAAATCGGATTTCTTCCAGTCGAAGATATCAGCGGAGAAAAGATCCGCGTGTTTCAATGGCATCGCTACAACTTTGAACTTCCGCCGGTTGCTGAGTTATTCATGTTCGGAGATTATTGCCGCAACCAAGCTTACCGCGTGGGTAAGAACATCGTGGCGACCCAGTTTCATCCCGAAGCGACCGAGGACTGGGTTCGCACCTGCAGTACGGAACTTGAATCACGTCATACCGGAAATGTTCAGAGCGCTGCCCAGATGCTAGAGTCGATGCCACTGCAGAAGTCGCTTCAAGCTTGGTATTATCGGCAGTTGGATCAGTTGTTCTTAGGAAAATAGCCTCCCCTCATCTAAATCTTGCTTTTTACAGAGCGCTCGCCAAGGATGGAAAAATGGAAACAAAGCAGCAGAAACCCGAAAACGCACTTTTAAATATCCTTTTCAACATCGTCATTCCGGTCCTGATTCTGAATAAGGGAAGTAAAATCGTGGGGCCCCTTTGGGGACTGATATTGGCACTGGCCTTTCCTATATCGTACGGAATTTACGATCATCTGAAACGTAAAAAGACCAACGCTATATCCATTTTGGGAATCTTGAATGTGTCCTTAACTGGAGGACTGGCACTTGCGCACTTAAGTGGCATATGGTTCGCGGTTAAGGAAGCGGCGTTTCCATTGCTGATTGGCTTCTTTGTTCTGGGGTCCTCATTCACAAAATCGCCCTTCGTCGAAACGCTATTTTTGAACCCGCAATTGATCGACGTCGAGAAATTAAAATCAAGACTGGCGGAACGAAATACGGAAAGCCAGTTTCACGAGCTTCTTAAAAAATCAACGCAGTGGGTGTCGCTGTCTTTCTTATTCAGCGCCGTGCTAAACTTTTTGCTCGCGCAAAGAATTTTTACGCCACTGGATCCGGCGCTGGATCAAACTGCCCAGTCGTTGCAGCTGAATGACCAACTCGCGACAATGACAAGTTGGTCGATGGCGGTTATCGCCGTGCCATCGATCGTCTTTTTGGTCTGCATCTTCATTTACATGAGCAAAGGAATGCAAAAACTGAGCGGGCTTTCAGAGGATGAACTCCTGATGCAGAAGCCGTCCAAGCCCGCCCCGTAGCTTACCGTAATCTCACTGAGGCTAAATCATTACTCCGCGAGGGAGATGTTCATCTTGTTCAGCGAAAGGTTGATTCCGAAACCCTTCACGAACTGAACCGAAATCTTCAGCGCCAATTGGGGTGCACCGACTTTCACCGCAGTTAAGAGCCCCACGCCGCCGACGATCGCGCCTTGTCCCTGAGCGATGTAGTAATCACCCAAAAGAGCTTTCGGCGAAGAATTCGCGAGCGAAATATCGGCCGCGCGACCTTTCATTTCAAATTTCCCGATGGAGACCCCTGGGGATACGATCCCCGTTCTCATCGTAATTTTCACCTTGTAGCTCGCATGATGACCAGTCACGTTCGTGCAATTCAAAACGCCGTAACCTAAGAAACGGTAGCGTCCTAAAATCACTTTTAAACCTTGGCCCTTGCCTTCAAAGGCCATAGAGCAAGCCCATGCCGGAGCCGCTTGGATATCTGCTTGGACGTCGGCTTGTCCATTGTCGGAAGTGTCATACGTCAGCGTTTCTTGCGCGTGAGCGGCAAATGACATCGTCGTTGCTAAAACAATTGCGAGAGTACTCAATACAGTTTTCATAAATCCTCCTTGTGGATAGAAGAATGGTAGTCCCTTCAGCGCCGCTCGCACGCCCAACGGGATGAAGATTAGATCGTATTTTCGTCTTAAGATCGCCCTGAATTAAAAACCGAAGCCGTCGCCGTCCATCGGTGGAGGTGGCGGCGGTGGATAGAATCCATTGTCAAAATCGCCACCGGGAGGTGGGAACGGCATTGGCGGTGCCGGCATCGGGAAGGACTCTGGCGCATCGAAATCCTGCGGTGGCGGTGGTGGTGGCGGAATATAACCTTCGCCAAAAT
>JACMRP010000248.1 GCA_014376325.1 Pseudobdellovibrionaceae bacterium | reverse complement strand
TAGAGGCTTTTAAAAAACGCATGGGTTGGAATTTTCTTTGGGTATCGTCGGGCGAAAGCCATTTCAATTACGACTTTCACGTCTCTTTTACGAAAGAAGAGCTTGCGGCCGGAAAAGCAATTTACGGATTTGAACGTCATGACGTGACGATCGCGGATCTGCCTGGCTTCAGCGTATTCTACAAAGATAAAGGCGGCGAGATCTTCCGAACTTATTCGAACTTCAATGCCGACGATCATCTATTGCCATTTTACGGATACCTTGATGTCACTCCGAAAGGCCGTCACGAAGGCAGTCCGCTGGACTGGATCAGACATCATGATCGGTACGCCCCATAACCCAAGTCCAGAGCCAAAAGTCCTGGAAATTACTTCATCACTTTCGCCACAATTAAGTCGAGTCCTGCGTAGATTTTTTGCGGGCGAGACAGTTGGGCGCTAAACTGAAAGTAATGAAAAATGGATACGATCAGTTCTTCCAAAAAGCACGTAAAGCAGCATCGACCGGCCAATCCGCTCAGCGGCCAGCCAGACAGCAGACGCAGGCTAATTCTCGTTTCGAAGTTTCTGAAGAAGCTTTAGAGCGGCAATTAAAAATGAGGATGGGTATGCCAACTCAAGCTGCGAAAAGAAAGAAAAACAAAAAAGGAATTCCGTGGAAGTTGGTTGCGACGTCCCTTTTAGGAATTCTTGCGACTGCTTACGGCATTGAAAATCACGAGCAAGTCGAAAAGCTTTTAAAACGCGTCGAGATTTCTTACTTGGGTTCGGCTTCCGCTGCGGAAGTGAAACCTAAAAAAGAAGCGGCCACAAAATCTGAAAAGACCGAAGGTGGTAAAAAAGCCGAAGGAACTATTCCTGGCGGAACCGACGTCGCGAAGGCGGAAGCCGGCGAAGCAAAACCTGGCTCTGCGGACGAACAAATTGATCATCTATCTCGTCTCACAGAGCGCAAAAAAGAACTGGACGACCGCGAAGAAGAATTAAATCACATGGATCAAGAACTTCAGGCGCAAAAATCGGAACTAGATAAACGCATGAAAGAACTTGAAGACGTTCGTCGCGGGATTTCAAGCGTGCTTGAAGACAAAGTGAAGGTCGATGATAAGAAAGTCGATACCTTGGTCCTAATGTATTCCGATATGAAGGCCCCGCAAGCGGCTAAAGTCTTTGAGACGATGGACGAGGATTTGGCGGTTGAAATACTTGGGCGTATGAAAAAGAAGAACGCCGCGGATATAATGAATTTGTTAAAGCCCGAAAAGGCCCAAGTGCTTTCGGAGAAGTTTGCTGGATATAAAAGAAAATAGCTAATATTAGCCAACCGTTGGTTGGACATATTTGCCAACCAAGGTTTGAACGGAAATTGAGTTTAGAAAAATAAGGAGGGAAAAGAAGTGTTACAAAATATAGTCGGACCCCCTGTGAAGGGTGTTGCTGACCTCGTGACCTCAGACAAATCAAAAAGTCTGAAGGAAGCGAAGAAAGCTGGGTCTGATTCCTTTGGCGACGTGCTCGGTGCCAAAGACAAAGAATCACCATCGCCGGTGAGTCGGGATAAATCCGACAAAGTCGAAGTTCAACAAGAGGTTGGACAAGATAAAGAACCTCGGCGAGGGGACCCAGACAAAAAAGCTGAGAAGCTGAAGTCGACAGATAACGACAGGGATAACAAAAAAGTAAAGGCAAGCGGACAAAGACAGCAAGCGATACTGAAGTTCATGGACTCTTTCGAGAGTGAATTCGGTGTCCCTCCAACAAGAATCGTGGAGGCGATGGCAAACCTGGACAACGCTCAACAAGCGGAATCTCCTGAGGAGACGGCTGACCAAGTGATTGGTCAGTTGGATTTAGATGGTCAGGATACTGACCAAGCTAAAAACATGTACCTGGGCTTGCTTGCTCAATTGGCGCAAATGCAAAAACAACCCGCAGCGATGCCTAAGCCTGAAAACTTGGAAACTGCTGCCGCGGCCGGAGGTTTGTCTGCGACCGCGATGGCGCACGAACGTTTCGTGGCCACGCAGGAAAAGACGCAAGCGCTGAACAAGTCGCTGGATTCCATGAACGAAAAGTTCTGGATGAAGGGAGCCAATGCCGGTCAGCCGATGGGAGCGCCGCAAGGCGATCTCGCGGATAAAATGGCGCAGATGAGTTTGCAAGATAAGTTGGGAACACCGCAGGGGCTGCAAGGCCTAAACGTGGATGAGCCCAGTTTCGCTCGCAACATGCAAGCGCAACTTCCGCCGAGTGCTGAGGCAAAGCAAGGCATGCCGCCAGACAGCGCCGAAACCGTAGCTTCACCAGTAGCCGCGTTAGCCGCACTGGTGGCGGCTGCGCGTGCGGCGCAATCCGGAAACAAAGCGCAAACAGCTACGACGGATGACGACAGTTCTGATTTAGAAAGCACAACCGAACCCGGGGGTGCCGTTACCGGCAAAACCGAAATTGCTCCGGGGGCAGCTAAAAATATAGAATTGACGGGTCAGCAACAGAGCCAGCAACAGGGTCAGCAAAAAGGTTTTGAGTCTTTCCAACAGCAGCAACAGCAAAATGGAAAAGAAGGATTCAATGGCCAAGATGGAATGAAGAACGCCAAAGGTGAGATGCTCGAAAAGTCGAAGCTCACGGATAAAGCCGACTTCATCAAAATTCTGGGTGATGGCAGTTTGCAGCCGCAGGGCATAGCTCCGCTAAAACAAGATTTCGCAGTTGCTGGCGGGGCCGCGGTCGCCGCGAACGTAACCGGCGTGCCGGTGTCTCCGCAAGAGAACGAAGCCAACGTTCGCCAGATTATGAATCAGGCCCAATACCTGATCAAAAAAGGCGGCGGCGAGATGAAAGTCCAGATGTCACCCGAGGGCATGGGAAATATTCACATGAAAGTCATGGTGGAAAACGGCAAGGTGAACGTTCAGATGAGTGCTGAGACCTCGGAAGCGAAAAAAGCGCTGGAAGAGGGATTATCAGGTCTGAAAAACAGCTTGGCGGCCCACAAGCTTTCGATGGATCATGTTAAGATAGACGTTGTGAACTCGACGAATACCGAGAACAACACGCAAAGCCAGATGAATCAAGATCAGGGCGGACGCGATCAGACGAAACAGTTTTGGAATAAGTTTAGCGAGAACTTCGGTTCCGCTTCTCAGCAACGAGATAATTTCTCGGACATTCCAAGTATGAAAGCGTACGGTCGTAAGCGCACGGATTCACCCCTGGAGCCTATCGGTTCATCCAGCGTGAGCAAGTATGCTTCGAGTGGTAAGGGCAGCGGTCTGAATCTAATAGCGTAATCAACCTAGGAAGGGTGATGTTATGACAGCAATGGGAGTGAAGTTAGGAACGAAAGCATTTGGAGATACCAAAGGCACGGTTCCGGCCGCAGAAATGAATAACACAACCAAGAATCTGTCCGTAGCAGACCAAGCAAAATTTGGCGACGACCATGTCGGCGACGTTCTTAATAAAATTGCGGATCCCAATTGGGTGGATCCATCAAAAAAAATGAGAACCGCCGGCAATGACAAACTCGACAAGGATGCATTCTTTAAGTTGATGATCGCGCAGATGAAGAATCAAGATCCGACGAATCCGTTAAAGAGTCATGAGATGGCGGCGCAGTTAGCGAACTTCTCTAGTCTCGAGCAGATGCAGAATATGAATACAACATTGGTCGAAATGAAGAACGGTCAGAAGCCTTCAGAAAATTACCAAGCGTTGAATCTTATCGGCAAAGCGGTTGCGGGGGACTCGTCAGCGATTACTCGTGCGGCTTCGGATCGTGATCATGAGTTCCGTTTCACTCTGCCGATGGATGCAAGTGATGCGGTTATCAAAGTGACGAATGCTGAAGGTGAAGTGTTGAAATCTTACGATCTCAAAAATCTGAAGACGGGTGAAAATAAAATCACTTGGAACGGACAAGACGAAAAGGGCAACAAGCTTGCTCCGGGCGAATACAAATTTGCGATCGAAGCAAAATCGGGCGAAAAGAAGATCGCGGTGAAGACAGAATTCTCCGGAACCATCACGGGAATCAATTACACCCCTGAAGGACCCGTGCTGTTGGTCGGGAGTCAGACGATTAAAATGCGCGACGTTCGTAAGATCACTGACCCAAGTCTACTGAGCAACGACCAGAAAATAAAAGATGTTACTGGCCAGGACTTGCCGAAAACACCCGAACAGATGAAAACTATAACAGAGGGAAATAAAGAAGCTGCTAAACCAGCTCCTTCTGTTGCAAAGGGCAACATCATGGATAATGTGGGATTGTCCCGCGAAATGATGGACAAGCTCACGAAGGAGATGAAGTAAGTGGACTTAAAGAAGGTAACAGGCTTTGAAAGCTTAATACCCTCGACACCAACGGGAATTAAAAAACCCGAAGGAAGTAATGTCGGACCTTCTTTCCGCGATACCTTGGATAGTATGGGCACTTTGCAGAGCCCCGCAAAACAAGGACTGGCGCAACAAGCCGGAATCGCCGCGAAGGACGGAGTTAAGTTTTCGAATCACGCGATCGAAAGAATGCGAACTCGGGGAATCAGTTTTAGCCCGGAAGACATTTCTAGATTAAGTGAAGCGGTAGGCAAAGCGGCCGCGAAGGGTTCTAAAGACTCGCTCATCCTGATGAATGAATCAGCGCTGATCGTGAG
>JACMRP010000247.1 GCA_014376325.1 Pseudobdellovibrionaceae bacterium | reverse complement strand
TGCCTAGTTGTTGAATCCGAAGGTACGGCGAATACGCTGATGACCATGGGATTCACCAAACGCAACAATTGCATTCTGATGGGTGCGCAAGGCGTGCCTTCGAACGGCGTTCGCGGTTGGTGCAAATTGATTCAGGACGAGCTCGACGTGCCGATGTACTTCTTCGGGGATCTGGATGCTTACACGATGCAAAATATCTTCCGGACTTTGAAAGCGGGCTCTGCCGCTTCGTTGATTCGGAATGCCGACTTCTCTGCACCGAATGTTCGATTCTTGGGCGTATTGCCGGAAGACGTAAAAAAATACGATCTTCCTCACTACAAAGTGAAAGAGTCGGATCCACAAGAAGCCCGTCAGCTAAAAAAAGCGCGCGACGTTTTAGAAAACGATCCGTTCTTCCTGGACAAGAAAAATAAAAATCTCGCAGATATTTTGCGATTCCTGATCAAAGAAAAAATCCGTTGCGAACAGCAAAGTTATTTCTCGGTCGATCCAAACGATCCGATCAAAACCGAAAAGATCATCCTAGAAAAGATCAAACGCGGAAGTTACGTGTAGAAGTATTAGAACGAAAGCTTTTTTGTGACCCACATCTTTCTCGGGATGTGGGTTTTTATGTTTTAAGGCGAGGCATCACGCCTCCTCAAACTTTGGTAGTAGGAAATAAATAATAGCTTTTCCCTGCCAAGATCTCCGGATGCGTGATCATCCGGAGAAGCGGGGGCGGCGCCCCCATCAGGCACGTTGCCTGTTTGCAGTGAAGTCTTCCTCAATAAAAAGCTACAACAAAGCCGTAAACTCAAAAGACAAAACAATTCCGAAAAACTCCGCACTTAATCCCAAAAGAAAAGGGAGCGAAAGATCTTTTTTTTTATTTGTAATGTTAGATTTCTATCGACGTGGTCCCGGGCGTCCGCGGCCTGGTCCATCGGTGCGTCCATGGACACGGTCTCCGTCGTGATCACGGAGTTGTGAATTTTACCGCACTTGATTTTAACAAGACGTTAGTCGAAGGAAGGTCTGTGTTTTTATCAACTGTCTAAATTCCGATCAAGTTTGTGAGGACAAACTCCGAATTTATCTGCATGAAAGACGATTCTGGCGCCAACGGCGGCCAACTAGAGATAACGGGCAATGACTGGAAGTCCGAGGCGGGACCTCTGCGCGCTTTATTGGGCGATAAAACAATTTCCGAAATCATGGTGAATCGTTGGGATAAGATTTTTATCGAGCGCAACGGTATGATCGTGGATGCCGAAGTTAAATTTGCAAATGCCGAAGCCTTGTTGCGATTCGTGCGAGCGCTCGCTGCCGGATTAGGACGTGAGTTAAATCGCCGCTATCCAACTCTGGATGCACGTCTTCCAGATGGGTCGCGGTTAAATTTGGTCGTGCCACCGATCGCGTTGGACGGACCTTCAATCACAATTCGTAAAGCCAGCGATGCCGTCTTAAATTACCAAGAGCTTATCAACCGTGGTGCGCTAGAAGGTAAGTCGATGTTTTTTTTAAACCGCGCGGTGTATGCCCGTCAGAATATTCTTATCAGCGGCGGTACCGGTAGTGGTAAGACAACTTTGCTCAATGTCCTGAGTTCATTCATCAATAGCCAGGAACGAGTCGTCACGATTGAGGACACCGCAGAGCTCAAAGTAAATGTTAAAAATTTAGTCCGAATGGAAACGAAGCCTGCCTTTGGTAACGAGCCCGCGATCACGATGGAAGGCCTTGTTAAAAATGCCCTCCGTATGCGCCCGGACCGGATCGTTATTGGAGAGTGTCGTGGCGCCGAAGCTATGGACATGCTCACCGCAATGAACACCGGTCACGAAGGAAGCCTTACGACGATCCACGCGAACACCGCTGCGGGTGCGTTGCGACGTTTAGAATCGATGGTGCTTCGCTCTGGAATTGATGCGCCACTTTCGATGATTCAAATGGATATCGGAAATACGATTAATTTTGTCGTTCAGGCGAATCGTTCCGTCGATGGCAAACGCCGGGTGATGGAAATATTAGAAGTTTGCGGAAGGGATTCGGAAGGCTACGTCACGCGCGATATTTTTAAATTTGATGCCGAAAAAGGTTTAGTGTCGACGGGCGCTGTTCCGGACTTCGTTCAGAAAAATACCGATCCTAATTTAGCGCTCACTCCAGAAATCTTCGATCCAGAAAAGAAAGTCCGCCTGACTTAATTGCCGGCGGACCTTGGAAACGAACTTCATTTATTCTAGAAACTAAAACTATTTTTTAGCCACCGTCGATGGTGCGGCTACTTGTTCTGGAGCTTTCGGTGCGTTCAGATTTTTTGCCGACTCGACAATCCAACTATTGAAAAACTGGGTCTTCGTGTAAATGGTGTCGCTGATGCATTGGCCTTTTGGATCCGTGCGCATATCTGCGCGGCTCGTAACTCCGGCAACGTAGGCTTTGCCGTCGACGTTGACGTAAGCAGGTCCGCCAGAGTCCCCGTGACAAGCTCCCTTGCCGACCGAACCGACAAGAATTTCAGACTCCGTAAAGTTCGCGTCCTTAAGAGCAACTTCGACCTTACGCAAAGTTGCGGTGTCGGTTTGTTTCACTCCGTCGGTCCAACCCCAACCTGCCAGGGTCACAACTTTGACCGTGTTCAGATTAAAACTTGTTGGGAGCAAAGGTGCTACATTAAAACCATCCGGAATTGGCGCGCTCAGCTTCAACAGCAAGATATCGCCGATGTTACGAGTTGAATCTTTGCTCTCGCCTTTAAGCTCTGGCGCATCGGCATCAACCACTTGGCGTACCAAGGGATTGGTCGCGAGAGTTTTAAAGAACTCCTCTTGCTGGCTTTCAGGAACGACGTCTTTCGAGAAATACACGAACATGTGTTGCGAAGTTAAACAGTGATGCGCCGTCAAAACCAGATTTTTAGAGACAATGGAAACTGTGCATCCTCCGACGCTGGCGCCGATGATGGTCTCTTTACCAGTTTGCGGATCCTTCTGTTTGACCGGATTGATCACGTACAGCTGGCCCGTCATTTTAGAAATCTCGTCTGTGGCAGCGACTTCTTGCCCGCCGATAATTCGGGACGGTTGATAATTTTCGGAAGAGTCTCCATTCTTCGCCAGGTCCGCTTGGCCTTCAACCGATGAGCCAGAAGGCGCACAGGCCGAGAGTCCTAACAGAGCTGCGAACAGTGAGCTACCGATGCTGAGCTTGATGCCGACGTTGATATTTTGTTTCATGGTCCCCTCCAATTCCGATATCTGTTTCATCAAGAATAGGGAGTTTGGACAAGACGATTGTTTAGATTTGCTCCATAAGTTTTACTTATAGTAGGGGCGTAGGGGCTGCAGAATCGCTCTGGGCAATAGTTTGGGGTCTGCAGAAAATTCGACAGTGTATTATTTTCGGTTGGATTGAATGTCTTCTTCTTCGCCCGGAAGATCGATGTCGTTGAGATCGTGGATTTTTGGATCCTTGTTGATCTGACGTTCCGGTTCTTCTTGCGCTACGTACATTAAGTCTTTGTGATAAAGATAAACGATCGAACCCGGTTGCAGAGTCGCAATCATCAGGTCGATGACATCTTCGCCGACTGCGGGGCAACCCCAGCTGCGTCCCAGGCGACTATTTTCATCTATAAACTTTTGCGAAACGTAAGGCGCTCCGTGCATAACGATGTAACGTGGTTCCATGCTGTTGTTTGATTCTTCGACTCCATAAAGTCTTAACGTCGTACCGTAGAATCCCTCGTAGGTCCCGGCCACCAGACTCAGGCCCAACGAACTTGTTTTAGAATCTTGGGAGTCCGAAAATTTTATCGAATAAAGGACTCCAGAGTTTTTACCGTGGGCAACAAGATGCTTTTGGACCTCTCCGGTTTTAAGGTTCAAGTGGTAGAGGCGCTTTTCGGTGGATGGCAGCGAATAGTCGATAATGACCATATATTCATCCGCGATGTGAACCGTGGTATTCCCGATACTGCCACCAGTGAAAGTCCGCCCCGCGTTTTGATCGAGGTATTGAAAGGCCCTTTCCAGGGCTTCGGCGGGTACGCCCTGAGCTTCGAACACGGATATCAGGGGCTTGCCAATCCGGGTTTGGAGGGGGGTCGTCGCAAACGCCGCGACGGCCGAAAGCTGTAAAATAAGGAAGAAGGTCATTTTAATCATCTCCGAGTGTCTATGCAAGGGCGTTGCCAAGAAATCATGGTGGTGAAACGACCCCTTTGGTTTTAAGCCGCCGAGTCGGCTGCGGGCTCCAAATTATTGTCATCGTGAAAACTTCATAGACAGCGGCCCGGGACCTAGTGTGTTGAAAGCCTGTTGGCGTTGGCACTAATCTTGTTGTATGAAATCGCAGCAAGTAGCGGAGGTTGTATGAAAAAGTCGGTCTATTTATTAGTATTGAACCTAAGTACATTCGGAGTATTGACTGCGGAAGCAAAGCTGACGGACAGCGCGGCGATGAATTGCATCTCTCGAGACAAGGTGACGCGATCGGCATTTCTGGATCTGGAGCAGGCCTACGAAATGCGTTCGGTTTCAGCCAAAGACTTTTTTCAAGCCTTCGACAAATCGAGGTCTTGCCCGGCCCTTCGTAAAAACCTACAAAAGCTTCACGGTGACATGATCGCTAGAATGCCAACTCCACCGACTAAAGCGCCTAGGTTTGAAGCATTCTCTCCTTCTGCAGAGCCCAGTGCACTGTCGGCGCCTTCAAACTTTGCGGATGATGCAACCTCGACCTTCTTCGAGTAAGGCTTCGAGTGGCGCGCGTCGGCAAGCCGTCCTAAACATTGAGCTTTCAGCTGATTTTCATTACGATGAAAATTCAGAAAAGAGGCTCTCAGATGGCAAAAATCGAAACCACTCCGGAATTGGCTAAGAACGTCTATGCAAAATCGAAAGAACGTTTAGCGGTCATTCGTCAAAGACTCAATCGTCCGCTAACTCTCGCAGAAAAAATTGTCTTCGGACATTTGGACGATCCTCAGAATCAAGAACTCGTTCGCGGTTCTTCTTTCTTAAACTTGCGTCCCGATCGCGTGGCGATGCAAGATGCGACGGCGCAAATGGCGCTTTTGCAATTTATGTTGGCCGGTAAAGATGAAGCGGCAGTTCCATCGACTGTACATTGTGATCATTTGATCCAAGCTTACAAAGGCAAAACGGAAGACATGAATGCTTCCAACAAAGTGAATCACGAAGTTTTCGAATTTCTTTCTTCCTCGACTTCTCGTTACAACATCGGTTTCTGGAAAGCGGGCGCCGGGATCATTCATCAAGTGATCTTGGAAAACTACGCATTCCCGGGCGGTCTGATGATCGGAACGGATTCCCATACGCCCAATGCAGGCGGCCTCGGAATGTGCGCGGTCGGTGTCGGTGGATCCGATGCTTCGGACGTGATGTCGGGACTTACTTGGGAAGTTAAAAATCCAAAGCTGATTGGCGTTCACCTCAAAGGTAAAATGCACGGCTGGACTTCCGCGAAAGACGTGATCTT
>JACMRP010000246.1 GCA_014376325.1 Pseudobdellovibrionaceae bacterium | reverse complement strand
TTTTTGCCTCGTTCGGCAGAGCTAAAAATCGCAGGCCCGCATAACCGTCGGCGCCTACATAGACGACTTCAAGATTTGCGTGGATAGGGATAAATAAATTAGGACTCGTGATCGCGGCATTAATCTTTTCGCCGATTTGTAGACCAGAAGCACTGTTGACCCCGATACCACCTTCACTGATAGAAATGACTTTGGCGGTGACGGCCCCGGCCGAAGCGTCCGTTTTTAGGGTGCCCATGATGGGGACGCGCGGATGGGTTCTTCGACTGATGCCAAGTTCTTCCATGACCTTTTGAACTTGGAACACTTCTTTCCACTCTTCGAAGCCTTCCGTCCAAATCCGCACCGGAGATAAATCGGTGTAATCTTTTAAATGTTCAACGAGCTCATCCAGATTCATGGGGGTCAGTTCTTTGTGATCAATCCGCATTTTCCAAACACTAGCGCGGCTGTTTTCTAAGGCAGATTGGGCAAGGAGCGCTTTTAGCATGACTCTCCATTTGTCAGGAGCCATCCATTCACTCTGTCCGCGGCCCCAAATAAGGGCCTCATTAGGACCTGCAGCCAAACGAGTTTCAATATCGGGATCCGCAAAGGGACCGGTCACTTGACCATCTAACAGTAAAAACCATCTCGCTTGTTCCAATGCAAAATCCCCCTCAAAAATAGACTCTCTGTAAGGCCATTAAATCTAACGCGACGGCTATTGTCAAACCAGACCCACAGGCGGAATATGGGAACATGAAGCACATTATTTCTGGGACCGACCGCGCAGATTCAAACACGCTTAAAATTTCGAAACACATTCAGTCTCTTTACCGTGATATCGGTGAAGAAGCAGAAGTCGTCGATCTACGCGAAATTCGCAAAGAACTTATATCGGGTCCCCATTATGGAAAAGATCAACCGGCTACCCTCGCGAAAGAGATCGATAAAATTTCTTCCTCTGATGGATTGATCATCGTCTGTCCGGAATACAACGGATCGATGCCCGGAATTTTAAAGTACTACATCGATCATTTCAAATTTCCAGATTCTTTCGAATATCGCCCGGTTTGCTTCGTCGGGGTAGGCATGATGTTCGGCGGGATGCGCCCGGTGGAACATCTTCAGCAAGTTTTCGGATATCGGAATGCGTTCATCTACCCGCAACGGGTTTTCATGATAAACGTTCACAAAAGCATGAAGGATGGACTTGTGGTCGATCCGACAATGTTAGAGCTCTTAAAATCTCAAGCCTCAGGGTTTCAGAAATTTTGCTTGGCATTGAAGGTCGCGGGCCTAGATGCAAATTCGCTCATCAGTCAGCGAATCGAGGACGCGGCCTCGCCAAAGGCTGAAAAATAATGGAAGTTGGTCACGGTAAAACTAATAAAAATTCTTGGATGCTCGCGCTGAGCGCGCTCGGGATCGTTTTCGGAGACATCGGAACCAGTCCGCTTTACGCCCTTCGTGAGTGCTTCGGAACCGAATACGGACTTCACTTAGACCCTGCAAATATCATCGGGGTTTTGTCTTTAATATTTTGGACTTTGATCAGCGTTATTTGTGTGAAGTACATGGCCGTGGTCATGCGTGCAGACAATAAGGGCGAAGGAGGGATCCTGTCGCTGATGGCTTTAGCCAGCGCGGGTGAAACGCGAAGCTCAAAGGCCCGTCGTTGGGTGGTGATCACGTTCGGATTGATGGGGGCCGCCTTGTTATACGGTGACGGCATCATTACGCCGGCAATTTCGGTACTTTCTGCGGTTGAGGGCATGCACGTCATCGCTCCGGCGCTCGAAGCTTACGTTGTTCCGCTGACTATTTTTATTTTGAACGCGATTTTTTTGATGCAACGATTCGGTACCGCAAAAATCGGCGTCGTCTTTGGTCCTATTTTGTTGGTTTGGTTTGCGGTGCTCGCAGTCCTCGGCATCAATGGAATCATGGGCAACTTGCAGGTACTTCAAGCGATCTCTCCGGTTCACGCTTACGAATTTATGAGAGCCAACGGCTCCCACGCATTTTTTGTTTTGGGTTCCGTCGTGCTCGTCGTGACGGGTGGCGAAGCGCTTTATGCGGATATGGGTCACTTCGGTCGCAAACCGATTCGGCTCGCGTGGTTTATCGTGGCCCTTCCGGCGTTGGTGCTGAATTATTTCGGACAAGGCGCACTTCTGCTTTCGAATCCTGAAGCGATATCGAATCCGTTTTATTTGCTGGCGCCGACCTGGGCTTTGATGCCGATGGTAATTTTGGCGACGGCCGCAGCGGTCATCGCTTCGCAAGCTTTGATCTCGGGGATTTTTTCAGTCACTCGTCAGGCCGTTCAGTTAGGTTTCTGCCCGAGGATCGCGATCATTCATACTTCCAGCAGAGAGATCGGTCAGATTTACGTACCGAGTGTAAATTGGGCCTTGTTCCTGGGCGTGATTTGGCTTGTGCTTACTTTCAAATCTTCCAGTAATCTTGCCGCCGCTTATGGAATTGCGGTGACCGGCACGATGTTCATGACAACGATTTTAGCATTTGAGGTCGCGGTTCACCGCTGGAACTGGAGCACGCTGCGTGCTGGGGTCGTGTTTGGATCTTTCCTAGTTATGGACTTTGCCTTCTTCGGGGCGAACATTTTGAAAATCGCGCACGGCGGTTGGGTACCTTTGGTCGTCGCCGCATTTATCTACATGCTGATGGTGACTTGGAACAAAGGGCGCAAGATTTTGTACACGCGCCTCAAGGAGCGCAGCGTTTCCGTCGAAGAATTCTGCCAGATGCTTTTGCGAAAACCTCCGCTGAGGGTCAGCGGCACCGCAATTTATATGTCGGGGGACACAACGGGAATTCCGGTTCCGCTATTGCATAATCTGAAGCACAACAAAGTGCTTCACGAGCGGGTGGCGCTACTGACGATTCAGACAAAGGATGAGCCCTACGTTCCTAAAAAAGAACGCGCCGTGATTAGCGAGATCATTCCGAATCTGTACCGCATCGTTGTTTACTACGGATTTATGGAAACGCCGAAAATGAAGCATATTCTCGAGGCGTGTCGCCAGCGGGACATTCATTTTAACGTTCAAGATACGACTTTTGTTTTGGGGCGCGAAACCATTCTGCCCAGCTCGATTCCGGGAATGAGCATCTGGCGTGAAAAAATCTTCGCCCTCATGACCAGAAACGCCCAACGCCCGACAGCCTTCTTCAAGATCCCCCCAAATCAAGTCATCGAAGTGGGCATCCAAGTCGAGATCTAAAGGTACGCCCTTCTTTTTGGGCATGCAGTGCAGCTATGAAATAGCTGCACTGCATGCCCAAAAAGAAGGGCGTACCTTAAAGGGTCTTCGTCATTTCTATGTTGCAGCGTTCGTAGTCGGGGTGGGCTCCAAGGTGAATTGTTTGAAATCCGTGTTTTTTGTACAGGGCGATTGCGGGCACCAATACGGTGTTTGATAGAATCAGGATTTCTTTCGCGTTCTGACGTCGCGCCCAGCCTTCCGATTCTTTCATGAGTAAGTCGCCGTAACCT
This sequence comes from Pseudobdellovibrionaceae bacterium, assembly GCA_014376325.1. Next base: position 3,742 of record JACMRP010000246.1, on the reverse strand, counting down.
TTTCCGTGCTTTTCCGGATCGACCGCCATTTTCGCGAGTTCATATTTTAGTTCGCCCACTTTATACATGGCGCAAGTTCCAACGGCGCAACCTTCTTCCACGACGAAGAATATTTCTCCCCCTTCCGCAAGGCATTGTTCGGGATTGTCGGTTTGTTCGATGTCCTTCGACTCAATACGGAAATACTTTTCGATCCATCGCAGGTTCAGAACCTTGAACGCGTTCTTGTAGTTAGCATCGTAAGTGATCAACTCAAAAGTTTTCATTTTCATTATCTGCCCCTCTGAGATAAACGTACCAAGTCTGAGTGCAAAGACAATACGCAACAAGTTCGAAGTACTCTAGAAAACTATACCAAAGAGCTTTAATTTGAAATTGTGATAGGAGCCGCACGTGTTGAAAAAGAAATACCATTGTCCTGCCGAAATGACCCTCGACATCATTGGCGGGAAGTGGAAGATCATCGTGCTTTGGCTACTCAGAAACGGTCCGAGGCGTAGCGGGAAGCTGAAGGCAAAGATGCCGGGGATTAGTCCGGCCGCTTTTTCAGGAGCGGTTCGGGAACTCGAAGTTCACGGATTAATTAAACGCATTGTCCATTCGGAGTTTCCGCCGGAAGTGAGTTACGCGCTGAAGCCTAAGGGACAAACTTTAAGTTCACTCGTCAAACAATTAGTAAAATGGGGTTTGGAAAATAAATCTACCTACGTCCAAGGAAATTTCCTGATGGAGCGATTCTAAGGAGACGCTAACGGGTCAGATAAAGTCGTAGAAGATTAATCTTCTAGAAAGCGCATGATCTCTTCTTTTTGCTTCATGCCGTCTTCGTAACCTATTTCGATGAGCTGCGTACAGAACGAAGGGTCGAACAATAAATAACTAACAATTTCGCTGGCCTCTTCGATACTGCCGAGTCCCTTCAACAAGTAACGAATAATCGGCGGAAGCTTCATGTGCTTTTGCGCCGCGATTTCACCAATGTCTGCGGACGGGGAGATCCAACAGAAATCCACTTTCTTGTAGGTCAGATCTTTGTGATGTTGCGCCGGAATCTGTTGGATCATATTGTTCACTCGACCCATGCGTTCGATATCGAGCTCGACCCCATCCAACATGACCGAGTTCAACAGGACATTCAGCACTCGTCCAATGCTCGGTGCTTTTTGGTTATGCATGATGCGGTTTTCGTAAGCGGTAGAGCCCTGACGTCTGACCCCAACGACCATGATTTTTTTTGCGCCTAAATAAATACTGGGACTGCAGGGGGCGGTATTGCGAACGCACCCGTCGCCAAAGTAACGATCGCCCACGCCGATGGGCGGAAACAAAAGCGGAATCGCGGACGATGCCAGAACGTGATCCGTCTGGATCATCGCGGGTTCGCTCTTACGCCGGCTTTTTTCCCATGTGGGGCTGTTCGGACCGCCTTGAACAAAGGTAATTGCGGTGGATGATTGGTAATCTAAAGCCGTGATCGCTAAAGCTTGCAGCGAGCCACGGTCGATGTTGTTTTGGATCTTTGCGAACGGTAATTTTTCACTGATCAATTCGCGCAATGGACTTGTATCTAAAAGCGCCTGTCCCGGCATGGCTCCAGAAAAGCCGCCTAAAGAAACGGATCTCATCCAGTTAAAGCCGATCTTTCCGATCGAGCCGATATCTGAATAAAAAACTCGGTCACTGGTCAGTTGGCTCCACAGATCTACGAGTGATTTACAGGTGGCGGAGTATTCGTCGGCACCGGCTGCTAAAAAACTTGCGTTGATCGCGCCCGCACTGACGCCTGAATAAATGTCGAAAGCCTGGTGAACGCCCATGGACTGAGCGATATCCGCTATCGCAGAAAGGACGCCTACTTGATAAGCGCCGCGTGCACCACCGCCGGACAGGACCAAAGATTTGTTAATTTTTGCCATTTATAGATGGTAACTGAGAGTCTCATCCTGAGACAAAGTGTTTTCGGAGTGTCCAGACTCTAAACGGTCCCGGGCCCAAAATCGTCGCGAAATGCTACCGCGTGAATGGCACACCTCACGAATCAATTTGAGACTTCAAAATTGCGCTTCCAAATCCGCTAGTTGCAAAGCTTTCTGCAACTGGCACCGTTGGTTTCAGTTTTGCTCTAGTAAGAGTTGTGAAGTTTATTAATTTATTAGGAGGCTCTCATGTCCCTCAACAAGTATTTCCGTATCTCTTCTTTGTGTTTGGTTGCAGCTTTGGCTTTTACGGCCTGCGCGAAAAAGAACAACGATCTTGCTGCTCGCAAAAATGCGGCAGGCGCATCTGCAGTCGATGCAAATACGACGGCTGCGGCCGACGCTCAAGCAGCGGCGATGGGTTACGATACCGAATTCATGAAAATTAATAATCCAACTTCAAATGGTGGATCTTTATCCGTGGTTTCAAGAATTCGTGTCGGCAATAACCTTTACGACATTACAACGATGCACAACACTTACGGAGAAGGTTCACAACCTGCGGTCGCTAACCAAACAATCGGTACCGCCAGCTTCCAGGTCAGTGCGGTTTGCGGAACGCAATCGTGCAATCCTTATTACTTGATGATCAACATCACGGCAAACGGCGCGCAAGTGAAGCAAATGGCCATGATGAAGTTCTTCTACGCGGACGTAGGCACTGAAAACGACGTTTATTACTCACGCACTCAGTTCCTCAGCATGCCGCAAGCTATTCAAGAGCTTAAAGGCGGAGTGCAAGTCGGCCAATAATCAGTTGGTTTTTATTCAGCTCCTTAAAGACCCAGCGCTTCCCCCGCTGGGTTTTTTTATGCTTGAGTCACGACTTGATTCCTGACCAATTAGTATCTAGTGTCTCACGCATGATTGCTCAAATTGTCGATATATTCCTGCATCTAGATGTCCACTTAGCGCATTTGTCAGCTACCTATGGGACCGCGATTTACATCATCCTCTTCTTGATTATTTTTGCGGAGACGGGGTTGGTCGTTGCGCCGTTTCTTCCGGGGGACTCGTTGTTATTTGCGGTCGGCGCCCTGGCAAGCCTAGAGACGAGCGGTCTCGATATCTGGTTTTTGTGGATTCTGCTGATTACGGCCGCGTTCATCGGCGACAACACCAACTACCAAATTGGGAAACGCATTGGGCCTAAAGTCTTCAGTAACGAAAAATCGATATTCCTGAATCCAAAGTATCTCGCAAAAACCGAAGCCTTTTATCAAGAGCACGGCGTAAAGACCGTGTTCTTTGCCCGCTTTATGCCGATTCTGCGGACCTTCGCTCCCTTCGTTGCGGGCGTGGGTCACATGAATTACAAAAAATTTATGATCTTTAGCCTGATCGGATCGATCGTTTGGATGAGTTGCTTTTTAGGAGCAGGCTATTATTTTGGAAATTATCCCAGTGTGAAGAGCAACTTCCACGTAGTAATTTTTACCGTGATCGGGATCTCGCTGTTGCCTGTGGTCATTACGGCCCTGAAAAGCAGGCTTTCGGCACGTAAGGGGTAGTTTTTTCGTATTGCAAGTGCGTCATTTTACTGGCACCGTGCTTGCTACGTAGGTCCAGTAGGTGACGAAGTTGGTCGAAATGGGACCAGTCATTGAGTCAGTTATACTGTCAGTTAAAAAATGGAACTAATAAACAGACACTGCGACATGGGGAGCTGGGTTAGAGTGAAAACTCAAAACAGCAAAAGAAGTCCAGAGTTATCTAAAAGGGGTTATTCAATGAAAAGATTTTTAGTGATTGCCGCTCTCGCGACA